>JAFGRR010000595.1 GCA_016935035.1 Phycisphaerae bacterium
AACCCCGCGTTACCCGACCACGATCGCAACGGCTTCCGCAACGCCGACGTGCCGCGCTCGGCCGAAATCGTCGTGCTCGGCGATTCGCAGACCTATGGCGTGAACGCCACACGCGACGAAGCCTGGCCGCAGCAGCTTCAACAGATCACCGGCCGCACGACATACAACCTCGCTTACGGCGGCTATGGCCCGGCACACTACCTGGCACTGCTGCCCGAGGCTCAGAAGCTCTCGCCGCGCGTCATCATCGTCGCCATGTACGCCGGCAACGACCTATTCGACTGCTACAACCTGGTGCACGGCCACGGCCAGATGCCGGAGCTTTTGCCCGACGACGCCGCGGTGCTCACCGCAATCGCCGCGGCCGAGGCGTCCGACCCGCTGATGCCGCACATCGACGCCCTGTTCGCCGCCACCGCCGGCGTAGCCATCACCCAGACGAACCCTGAGCCCGCCGCCGCTCCCGCGCCGCACCCGTTCGCGCTACGCCAATGCGTGTCGGACTACTCGAAGCTCTATGGCCTGCTGCGTGCGACGAAAGATGCCATGCGCCCGCGTGCCGCCGTTGCGTCACCGACAACCGACGAATGGGCGACACTGAGCCAACGTGCCGCCGAGCACCCGGACGCGCTGGTGATGTTCGAGCATGCGGGCGTACGCACCGTGTTCACGCCGGCATACCGCGGATGCGCGCTCGATCTCGCTGATCCGCGTATCGCCGACGGCGAGCGCATCGCGCTGGAGTCGCTACGAAAGCTGTGCGAACAAATCCGCGCCGCCGGCGTCGAGCCCGTCCTGCTGCTGATCCCGACGAAAGAACGCGTCTTCGCGAACGCCATCACCGACGCCGACACCGACATGCCGGCGGAGTACGAGCATCTGATCGCGAATGAAGAGCTGCTGTGGTCGGCGACGAAGGCGGCGGCGGCCAATCTGGGCGTCACATGTATCGACGCGCTGCCGGCGCTGCAAGCCGCTCTCGCCGCCGACCAGTCCCCCTACCCCCCCAACGCCGACGGTCACCCCAACGCCGACGGCTATCACATCATCGCCCAAACGGTCGCCGGCGCACTTCAGGATCGCTGAGACCATGCAGCGGCAGAGGTCTCGTCGGCCGAATTCCGAGGTTGATGGCCCAACATGCCTTGGCCGGGTGCCACTGCTCTTGAGCAGTGCTTTATCCTGGAATCGACGCCATCAAGATTCCGGGACACCGGTTGGGACGCGAAACCGGCTGATCCCCCGTCCGCCGGCTGCCGCACACTTTCGGCGCTGCTCAAGAGCAGTGGCACATCGTGTGCGGCTACAGGAGGATCCAGACTCCGACCAAGACGATCAACGCGCCGCCGACGCGGCGGAGAATATCAGTGCCGCGTGTCCAACCCTTTGAGTCGGCCAGCTTCTGCACCAGACCGATCGACGTCCCGCCAACCAGCACCAAGCCGCAATGCCCGATGCTGTATGCCACCAGCAGTGTCACGCCAAACGCGACGCCGTACAGTGGCGTGATTACGAGCAATGCCGCCAGCACCGGCCCCGCGCATGGCATGGAGATCAGCCCGAACAGCATTCCCAGCAGCAGCGCCCCAACAAAGCCGCGCCTTTTCGGCTGAAGACCCGTGGGCGCCGGAATGCGCACGTGCAGCACACCCAGCAGATGCAACCCCATGAGTAGGCAGACAATCGCCGCTACGTACTGCCACCAAGTCACCGGCAGAATCGAGCTGGCGGTCATCACGCCGAACCACATCAGCCCGAAGGTGATCGTAAGCCCAAGCGTGAAGGTCAACGAGAGCAGAAACGAGCGAGCATACGTGCGTTTCTCTTGGCCGGCTACATAGCCGACCATCAGCGGTGCCGCCGCCAGCACACACGGATTCGCCGCCGTCAGCAACCCGCCTGCCAGCGCCACCAGGGGGGCGAGCCAGACATTGGCCTGCATGAGTTGGGCCAGACTCTCCTGCCACGCGTCGAACATCTATTCCACTCCGAGTTCGGCGAACTTCGCAACAAAGTCGGCCTTCGGCAGAAAACCCTCGTGCCGCCAGACCTCCTTGCCGTCGCGATCGAAGAATACCTGCGTCGGGATCAGCCGAATGTTGTAGGGTTCGCCGGCCTTGGGGTCTTTCCAGACGTCGATGAATTCGACGGTCACGCGACCGGCGTACTCATTCTTGAGCTCTTCGAGAATCGGGGCCAGCTTCTTGCACGGGATGCACTTGTCCGCGCCGAGGTCCACCACACGCGGCAGCCCGGCCGGCTGAGCCTCGGCCACCGCCGGCTGCGTCGCGGCGTTTAGGAGATCGAGCACGGCGGCGTCCGACTCGGCGGCTGGCGCAGCGCCAGTGTCGGCGAGTGATGCGTCGGCGGGCGCGGTGGTTTGCGGTTCCGCATCCGCCGTGCCAGATGTCGGTGTCTCGACCTGCATCGATCGATACCACGCGATGCCGGCAACGAGGCCTATGACGGCCGCTACGACCACTATGTTGATGACGCCCTGCTTGTTCATTTCGGCACCTATTGGACGCGACGGTGGCGCCGCGTATGTAGCGGCCGACGTCTCGTCGGCCGTCTTTCGCCACAGGTAACGCTATCTCGCACACGACAAAGCACTGCCCAAGAGCAGTGGCACCCGCCGCGCCAATCCGAGCCCGCCCAGTTATGGGCGGGTTGGTTCTCGCGGCACGGGCAACCGTGCCATGACTGGCCCGGCTCGGATCGGGCCACTGGGGTGCCGCAAGACGGCCGACGGGACGTCGGCCGCTACATTGGCGTGCGCCTGCCGGGTTAGGCTTGTAGCAGCTTCTTCAACTCAGCCGCACTCGGCAGTTTGCCCGCGATCTTCACTTGCCCGTCAATGACCAGCGCCGGCGTCATCATCACGCCGTAGGACGCAATCTTGCCGAGGTCCTTCACGTGATCGAGCGTGTAGTCAATGCCGAGTTCGTCGGCAGCCTTGCGCACTGCGTCCTCAAGTGCGTTGCACTTGGCACAGCCCGTTCCGAGCACTTCCAGTTTCATGCGTCACACTCCCTGCGTCGCAATCGCCCCGTAACTCATGCCCGCCACCGTCGAAAGCACGACGACGAGCGAAACATAGACCAATGTCTTGCGTGTCCCCATCACCGAGCGAATGACCAGCATGCTCGGCAGCGACAACGCCGGCCCCGCGAGTAGCAGTGCCAGCGCCGGCCCCTTGCCCATACCGGCTCCCAGCAGACCCTGCAAGATCGGCACCTCGGTCAGCGTGGCGAAATACATCAGTGCGCCGGCTACCGATGCGAACAGGTTGGCCCGCAAACTGTTGCCGCCGAGCGATTCGGCGATCCAGCTCTCCGGGATCAACGCCGGATGTCCCGGCCGCCCGAGCAAGACTCCCGCGACCAGCACGCCGACGAAAAGCAGCGGCAATATCTGCTTCGCGAAAACCCACGTGCTGCCAACCCACTCCCGCAACTCGCCGCGTGCAAACCACGCCATGAGCAATGCCACCAGGAGCGTCAAGAAACTGCCAGTCACCCACCATTTGACGTGCCAGATACTGGTGGCCAGCCCTGGCACGGGTGTCATACTGGCAATTCGGGCGGCGTCCAGTTCGCACTGCTCGCCGGCACGCTGTCCACCAACTATCTGCATCTTGTAGACGACATTGCCGCCGGAGTTTTCGCTGCCCAACACGACCGCACGGATGTCCGCTTCCCCGGCAACCGCAATGTCAAACTCGGTGGGCTTGGCCCAATTGGCGAAGACCAGAATGCCGATCATGGCGGCGAAATAGACGGCGTTTTGCCAAAGTGAGCGTCCGCTGGCGTCGTCCGGCACGTAGAACCCGCCCTCGACTTGTCGAGCGGCCTCTTCCTTGCGGTAGATCAGGTGCATGCTCAGACCGATGACGACGCTGAAGACGATGGCGCCTATCGCGCGGGCCAGTCCGAGTTCCCACCCCAGCACGCGCGCCGTCAGGATGATCGCCAGCGCGTTGATCGCCGGCCCCGAATAGAGAAACGCCGTCGCCGGCCCGAGCCCCGCCCCGCGTTTGTAGATGCCGGCGAACAGCGGCAGGATCGTGCACGAGCACGCCGCCAGAATCGTGCCCGAAACCGCCGCCACGGTGTACGCGACGGCCTTGTGGGCGCGGGCCCCGAAGTACTTCATGACGGCGGCCTGCGAGACGAAGCACGAAATCGCCCCCGCGATGAACAGGGCCGGCACCAGGCAGAGCATCACGTGGTGCCGGGCGTAGTCCTGAAGCATAAGCAGCGACTCGCGCCCGGCCGTAACCGCGGTGCCACCGGCGGGCAGCGATTCGAACGGCAGGAAATACGCCGCCAGGAAAACGGCCAGCATGATCCCGAGCGTGGCCGCGGCCCGGGCGGGCGCGGACCATTGCTTCATGGCCATGTAGCCATAAATACGGACAAAAAAAGACGACTTGGATGCAATCAACGAACCGCCTCCTGCTGCGCCTTCAGGTTCTCTTTCAGCACCGACTCGATGCATTGCCAGAAGCCCTGCAAGCAGGCGACCTTGAGGCGGTAAAACGTCATCACGCCGTCCTTGCGGTCGGCGACGATGCCGGCGTGCTTGAGCACGGCCAGGTGCTTTGAGACAGTGGACTGGTCGGCCCCGACGAGATCAGTCAGTTCGCAGACGCAAAGCTCGCCGTCGGCCAAAGCGTCGAGCATTATCAGCCGGCTTGGATGAGCCAAAGCCTTGGCAATCGCCGCCCGGGCTTCGTAACGCTGGCGAGAATGTCGGGGTTTGAGAGCCATCGGCGTTTTGTTCTCCGTGACGTATTATATGGCGTCATGGTAATTATGCCATATCTATGTATCGGAATCCCGTGCTTCTTGATTGCACGCGCGATACGGAACAAGCTGTGGCCAAATGTTGCGTACGGAAGACGTATCCCGGGTGCCACTGCTCTTGAGCAGTGCTGACCGACCGGAAACTTCTGTTCGGCTTCAGAAGTCGGTTGCCGTCCCAATTAGCCCCCGGTGGTGTCGCTGGTCGGCGCAGCGGCGTGTGTTTGCCAATCGCCGCGGCTGAACTGCGGCAGCTTCAATAGCAGGCTGTCGCCGCGCACCAGGCGACCGACGCGTCGTTCGGCGACATCCATGACCATGATTGAGTCGCCGCACCGAAAGACAACAGTGTTGTCGTCAGGCAGAGCGGCGGGATTGTGGCACGCCAGTGACAGAAAGCCAGCCCAGATACAGAAGGACAGCGTATCGCCAGGGTCCGGCGCACTGAGGATCAGCCCCCATCCCGTGCCCGGATAAGGACTCGTGCCGGATCGGATGCGGTAGTCGCCCATCGCGGTTGGCCAGTCACGCCACTCGAACCGCGTGCTGCTGGAAAGGTACACTCCATCGAGCACGGGACCGTCCGGTGTGTCGTGCGCCGCTGCGATGACGCCGATTTCACCCAGTGCTTGTCGTAGCGAAGCAAACGCGTCGCCAGGATAGGCACAGCCGTAGTATTCGGGCAGCGAGGTACTGAGCCGCCGACTGTCAGTACCGTAGCTTACGTACCAGTGGCGGTTCGGAGCAACGAATAGCACGCGTTGGTCATCCCGGAGCAACGCATAGAACGTAGTCGGCGCCGCCTCACCTTCGAAGCGACCAAGCTCTTCATCCAGTTCCAGTCGGCGGTCCGAGCCATCGTGCCCGATAGAGCAAAGCCGGCTCGTCCGCTGGTCGACGAAGTACACTCGGGTCTCAGCGGATGCAACCCAGGCCGTGTCGGGCGAGAACAGGAAGTCGCCCGTTCCTTGTGCTGATTCGACGAGGTACCAGACCATCGGTACGTAGCTGAGGGTATTAGCCACGACGGTGGCGAGCAGGACTCGACGAGTCGATATGCCTGCGGCCGCCCGGCGATTGGCCGCCGCGTACACCGCCGTCTCTACGCAGACAGTTAAACCGAACAGCCCCGCGCAGAACCATAGGACGTGAAGCCAGACAGCCTGGTGCCACTCCCACGGATCAACTCCCTCCCCCGGGCGAGGTGCGGAGTTCCAGATGATCGCCGGCAGGACGCCAGCAACCAGCGATACAACGTTGGCAGCCAACACCCAGCGCCAGACACCTTTGCGACCCCACCAAACCCGCAATAAGGGGGTCTCGATCAGCACGGCCACGACGAGGCTTAGCAGGCCAACGACTATACTGCCCAGCAGCAGGGCACTCCCGATGGCATTCGCAAGCAACATATGATCAACACCCCATCACGCTGGGTCGCGGTATCAGCACGGCGAATCGGGCACTCGCGATCATACGCGCTGCCTGTACATTCACAGTGGACACGCGCTTCGTGATATCAGGGGCAGGGACAGCCACTGATTTCGAAAACGTATCGCCCGGAAATTGGTGGCTGTCCCCAATATCGCGTCCCCAATATCGCGGGCGTCAGCACTGCTCAACGGCAGTGGCACATTGGGGGCGTGTTGGCGCTGGCGTTGCCGGGGTTTGTGGATGATGATGGCGTACTCGTTGGTCGCCGGCCGCGGGCGCGCCGCATCGGGCGCGAGTGTGCGCCAAGTGGCCAGGGGCGGAACGGAGGAGGAGGGCCAATTGGTGGCCGTCCCTGGTTGTCAGTTGTCTAGTTGTCGTGGCGGTCGGCGTAGGCCGGGGAGACATTGCATGCATCGGAACGGTCTGCGGGTGCTTCTGTGTGGACTGGCGGTTTGGTCGCTGGGTGTCGGTGGCAGAGACAGTGAGAGCGGCCCGGGCGGCAAGCCGGCCCAGAGCGATTCGGCTCGCACCGAGTCAGCCAAGCCGGCCCAGGGCGATTCGGCCCGTACCCAGCCAGCCATGCCGGCCAAGGGCAATTCGGCCCGCACGCAGTCAGCCACGTTGACGGCTCCGGCAGCCGTGTCCGTTCCTCAGGATCGGATTGATGCCGTGAACGATCTGGTTCAGACATTCACTGATCCTGTCCTGGCCGAGCAGGTCAGCGGGTTCAAGGAACTGCTGTCGCGGGCATTCGGACAAGGCCACCTGCTCAGAGAACAGTATCCCGGCGCGCCGAATCTGGCCGAGGTGCGGACGGCGATGCTGCGAATCGTCGACCAGGCCGACCGCCTGCTGAAAAGCGACGTGCCGGTCGAGGACAAGGTATGGGTTGATGGGTTGAAGATGGCGATCTTGCTGGAGAATTCGGCATCGGCGGCCGCCAAGGCGCGCCAGCAGATTCGAGGCTTCGTGGGGCGATACGAGAACACTGCCATGGAGGGGCTGGCTGTGGCCTTGGGGCACGGACTGGCCGAGCATGTTGGCGATGCCGCCCTGAAGGATGAATTGCTGAAGCTGATGAAAGCCAAGTACGCCGCGTGTACGGAAGTCCGCGTCTATCTCAAATCCATCGGCAAGATCGAGGTGCCGTCGTTCGAGGGCAAGGAATTCGTCGCAGAGCTCACACGCCTGGACGGCAGCCGGCTCAGGCTCTCCGACGACCTCAAAGGCAAGGTCGTGGTCGTCCATTTCTGGGCGACTTGGTGTGGGCCGTGTAAGGCGGCGCTGCCGGAGCTCAGGGAACTTTACGCCAAGTACAAGGACAAGGGGCTGGAGATCGTCAGCATCAGCTTCGACGAGGTCCGTAGCGCCTTGGACAGCTACCTCAAGGAAAACCCGCTTCCGTGGATCATCACCTGCAGCGGCAAGGACATGATGTCGGATCCGACCGCCGGGAAATACTACATTGACGCCGTCCCCGGTTACTGGCTGGTCGGGCCCGACGGCAGGATCATCTCCTCCGACGCCCGCGGAAAGCTCGACAAGTTGATTCCCCTGGCTCTGGAGCGACTCAAGGCGTCTGAAGAAACACCAGTAAAGCCATAGTCCGAATCAGTGACAGTCAGTGCGTCGGGCTGAGCCGGCGGCGGTCGGCGGGTGGTGGCGATTGGGCGGCGGGGGGCGTGCACGCGTGTCTGGGGTTGGGCGATAGTCGACCGCCGGTGGGAACGGCGACGGTGGCGGACACGGCAGCGGCGAAGACGAAGGCAAAGACGAAGACAAAGAGCACTGCTCAAGAGCAGTGGCACCCGGCGGCGGTACAGCCAAGTCCATCGCCAGAGGCGTTGCCTACGCGTCTGACGCCGCACGGCGCTCGACGATTTCCTTGACCCGTTTGAGCAAGTCGGCGCCTCTCTCGTCGACCAGCCCGAGATTGGCATGGCGACTCAGGCCAGAGTGGGTCTGGCTCGCTGCGTCTATTGCCACGTTGGCAGCTTCAACCGCGCGTTCCTGCTCGCCACGCTCGTCCATCACGATGGCGAGGACGCTGTTCCAGCAAAACACCTGTACCGGAAAAAGCAGGTTGTCGCGATGCTGCTGCAGGAGCTCGAGCGCTTGCGCATAGCGTGCCGTCAGGCGTTGGCGCACGATCAGGCACGCAAGTGCTAGGTACGCGTTTGTCTGGACCTGGGGATAAGCGTCTTCCCGCCGGAGCGCCGCCTCATACGATTCGATCGCGCCAGCGATGTCGCGTAACGTGAGCAGCGCGGTCGCCTTGTCGCAGTAAGCCTGGGCGAGATCGAACGTCTCGCCGAGGTCGAAGAACCGCTCAAGCAGGTCAAGCGCGACCCGCGGATAGGATTCGGCAAGCATGCACGCCTGAATCCGCAGATACTGAGCCTTGTGCCGTGCCCGTTTGAGTTTCGCGAAGAACGCGGACTCAATCGTCGGAGACCACTGCTCGTTGCGATACCAGTCCTGCCGGCCCATGTGACTAGCCCTCCGGGGAACCACCGATGTTATCCAGAAACGCCCCACGGCTATCCCGAGCACGCCCCTCGCCCCCGCTTCGGGCTCCGTTTAGCCGGTCGGCATACGAAAACGGGCGGTCGGGTAGTCCCGATCGCCCGTTGGTGGCGTTAGTGCGGCTGAGAGGATTCGAACCTCCACGGGCTAAAGCCCACTGGCACCTGAAGCCAGCGCGTCTGCCAGTTCCGCCACAGCCGCTTCGGATGTCCGCCGACAGCATTGCATACCGGCGAGTGAACGCTCAATATACGGGGATACGACAGCAAGCGTCAAGATGGACTTCGGAGGCGACACGTAATGAGCACCAGTAGTCAGACGGGCACCTTATTCGGCCCCCGGCGCCGGGGCGGACGCCGGGTTGTGATTACCGGCCAGGTCGGCGTTGACAAAAAACCGTACATCGACGCCGTCAACCGCCTGGCCCAGGAACGCAACCAGCGCTGCAAGGTCTTCCACGTCGGCGACATGATGTACAAGGACGCGCCCGATGTGCGCAAGGGCCAGATCCTCGACCTGCCCCTGGCGCGCCTCAACTCCATCCGGCGGTCCGTCTTCAAGGAGATCCTCGGCCAAGTCGATGAGCACCCCGCCGTCATCGTCAACACGCATGCTTCGTTCCGCTGGAAGCACGGGCTGTTTCCGGCGTTCGACCACGACCATATGCAGGCGCTCGACGCCGACCTCTACATCACGCTGCTGGACAATGTGGACGCCGTCCACGAACGGCTGACGCGCGAGCACGACGTACCACATTCGCTGAAGGACATCATGGTCTGGCGCGAGGAAGAGATCCTCGCGACCGAGATCCTGGCCCAGTCAAT
>JAFGRR010000596.1 GCA_016935035.1 Phycisphaerae bacterium
CGTCGAACTCCTTGCTGCGAGCAATCGATCCGCCGCCGTACATGAGCGCGCAGATTTCGGGGCCGTTCTTGCCGAGCTTGCGCGTGGGCAGCTTCGTGGCCGGCTTCGACTCATCCGCCGCCAACGCCGGCAATCCGGCCCGTCCCAGCATGGCCCCCGACGCCGCCACCGCGCCCCACCGCAAGACTTCCCGCCGAGAAGGACGATTCTGAAATGGCATCTCTGGCACTCCTGAAGGGTCGGACAGGCGGCGCGCCGCGCAGCGTGCCACGCATTGATAGACCGGCGCCCGGCGCCAGATGGGCCCGAGCACCTGAACGCGATGCGGTGGATTATAGTGCACGACCGCCCGGCCTGGCACCCAACTGCCCGCGGTCGCCCACCCAACCTCGATGTCGCGGGATCCTAAATCCCGTACAGAGGCTTGTACTTGGCTTCCAGGTATTCCATGTACGGTTCGTCGGCCAGCGTGGATCCGGTCACGAGCTTTGCCAACTCCGGCGCGCGATAGCGTTTGCCATGGCGGTGGATGTTCTCCCGCAGCCATTCACGCAGCGGCGCCAACTCGCCACGGCGAATCTGGTCCTCCAGGCCCGGCATTGCCCGTTTGGCGGCGGCGAAGAACTGCGCCGAATACAGGTTGCCCAACTGGTACGTGGGGAAATAGCCGTACATCCCAAAGGCCCAGTGAATGTCCTGGAGGCAGCCTTCGGCGTCATTGCTCGGCGTGATGCCCAGAAGTTCCTGCGAGAGCGCGTTCCACTTCTCCGGAATATCGCGCACCGCGAGTGTGCCGGCGATCATCGGCCGCTCGATCGCGAACCGCAGCATGATGTGCAGACCATACGTCACCTCGTCGGCCTCGACGCGGATGAAGGATGGCTTGACGTTGTTGATCGCGAAATAGAAGTCATCTAGCGGCACGTCCGCCATGCTCGCGAACGCCGCCTGAAATTCGCCGTAGAAACGCTCCCAAAAAGCCCGGCTGCGTCCGACCTGGTTTTCCCACAACCGCGACTGCGATTCGTGGATTCCGAGCGAAACGCTGCTGCCCATCGGCGTGCCGACGTGCGCGGCGTCCAGCCCCTGCTCATACAGCCCGTGCCCGCCCTCGTGCATCAGACCGAACAGCGACGCCGGGAAGTAGTCCTCGAAGTACCGCGAAGTGAGCCGTACGTCGTTCGGCGTCGCGCCGGAGCAGAACGGGTGCGTGGACGTGTCGACACGCCCAGCCTTGAAGTCGAACTGCATCGCTTCGAGGACGCGCCGCGTGAATGCCTTCTGCTGCTCGATCGGACACGGTCGCTTGAGAATCGACAGGTCCGGCCGACGCGGCGCGTCCTTGATAGCGGCCACGAACGGTACGAGCTTCGTCTTGAGCCGGTCGAAGACCACCTGCACGTCCGCCGCCTTTGTGCCCGGCTCGTATTCGTCCATCAGGGCGTCGAAGGGCTCGGTCTTCCAGCCGATCTTGTCGGCGACCTGCCGCTTGAGATCGAGTAGTCGCTCCAGCGTCGGCACGAAAAGCGCGAAGTTGGATTCGGCGCGTGCCTTGCGCCAGGCGTCCTGGGCCAGTGACGTCACGCGGGCGATCTCCTTGACCAGGTCGGTGGGCACGCGAATGGCGCGGTCGTACTCCCGGCGCGTCTCACGCACGTTGGTGGCGACGACAACGTCCTCATCAGCCTCCTGTTCAAGCTTGTCCAGCAGGTTTCCGAGTTCGGCGCTGGTTTGCCGCTCGTGCTCGATGCCCGCAATGAAGGCCAACTGGTTAGAGCGATCGGCCGCCCCCTTCTCGGGCATGCACGTCTCCTGATCCCACCCCAGCAGCCCGCCGATCTGTCCGGCGATGGCGTAATCCTTGGTCAGGCTGACGAATTTTCCATATGTCTCGCTCGGCACTGGTATCCTCCGTGTGAGTCGCGACCATAGTGGGCCGCGCGGTGAACATCACATCATAACGCGCGGAACACGAATCGCACGACCGGCTCTGCGCAAGCGGGCACCAAAGCACCGGCACCGCACGGCGTGCCGCCAGACCCCGGCGACCCCCTAATCAGAACCCCGGACGCAAGTCCGGGGCCTGGCCCACCCCTTGCGGCGCGGGTTCCCATGGGCGGGAACGCCTTCCGCCCGAGCCACGCGCCGCCCGCGGCGCCACACGGCCGCGCTATGTGCCACTGGCCGCTTGCATGCCGGTGTCCCCGCATGCACAATGCGCCGGGGCACGGGTGGACAATCCGCACACGGCACCCAGCCAGGCCGGCCAGCGTGATGGGAACCGAGACGAACCGAGCCCAGCCCCAAGACCGGCGAAAACACGCCGTGGAGCGAAACGGCTAGTGCGGCGATCGGGGCGCAGCGAACCGGTGCGCTATGCCCACTCTGCGGAACTAAGCGAAATCAAGGATCGTGCCGATGAACCGTCACTCCACTCTCCTGTTGCTGATCACGACGTTGCTTTGCAGTTGCGGCACGGAAACCTCTGATCACTCGTCATCTTCACGGCCAACCGATGCTTCGGCCGCTCGGCAGCCTATTAGTCAAGCTCCTTCCGACAACCAAGCGGAAGAGTCCGCTCTCGGCGAATACGTTGCTTTCCCGGCAGCGGGAACAAAACTCCGGCAGCCCGAAGGCTTTCAAAAGGCCGACTCCTTCGATGGCTTCGGAGAGCCGGAGACACAATCGTCGGTCATGGCTGTGAGTATTCCAGGGCCGTATTCACAGATCAGTGCGGGGTTTACTCAACAGCAGATGAAGACGCGCGGCTGGACCCTGCTGGGCAAAAAAGACGTCGAGGTTGATGGCTTGCCGGGCATTCTTGTCCACTTCGAGCAGCCGGCGGCCGGCAAAGTGTACCTGAAGTGGTCCCTTGTCTTTGGCGACGACCAGAAGACAACAATGGTCACGGCAACCTTTTCGAAGGCGCTCGAGCGGGAGTTGTCCGCCAAGCTGAAATCTGCCGTGCTGAGTACTCGACTGTACCAAGGCGCCACTCCCGAGCCGGGGGCGGATTCGCCCTTCAACGTGGCAGTATCGCAGAAGCTCAAGCTCACACCGAGCATCGGAAAGACGCTTGCCTACACCAAGGACGGAGCCATCCCCACCAAGTCGCCTGAGGATCCCCTTTTTATTGTGGCGTCCTCGCTCGGCAAGGGCGCAATAGGAGACAAGCGCGAGTTTGCCGAGCGCCGACTGCGCGAAACTGCCCAGACTAAGCAAATCTCGGTGAAGTCGACCGACGCCATCGCCATCGATGATCTCGATGGCTACGAATCCATTGCCGAGGCACAGGACGCTGAATCGGGAACGCCGTTGGTGATCTACCAAGTTATGCTCTTCGACCAAGGCTCCTACATTCTGATGCAAGGACTTGTGGGCGCCGAGCTTCGTGACGAGTATCTGCCTGAATTCAAGGAAATGGCCCGTAGCCTTCGGAGAAAACAACCGTGACTGCCGGGGACGTGGCACGACCGACCTTACGCCCGCCTGCGCCACACTAGCTCGCCAGCGGTGTCCCGCACGATTTCATACACCCCAATCAGTCGTGTGCCGGTGAGTTGGGCCGTCACGGTCTCGTCGCCATACGACACAACTTCCGCCATGCCGCGATCGACGCAACGCACGCTACCGAGGCCGGCCGTCAGTTCGCCTTCGTACGCCAGAAAGCGGCGGCGGTGGTCCTGAATTCGGGTGGCGTGGATCGGCCCCCTGGCAGCCAGCGGGTTGGCGGCCAGACGCCAGGTCGGCAACAGCTCAAGCCCGACCACTTCGACGAGAAAATCCCAATGGACCGCCGCGTCAGGCGACGTCTCAGCCGGCTTGGTGTGTTCGAGCAGGACAAACATAGCACAGGCACCTTGGCAGTCCGCCGCAAGGCGCGCCGTTGCGTCCACACCCCGTGGCGGATATTGAATGTCGAGGCGTTGTCGGCGTTCTACGTCGGCCGCGGGGGGCCGACGCTACTTTGGCCGCGGGGGGCCTACGCTACTTTGGCGGCGGACTGCCGGGGGCGCTATTCGGATGCGGACCAGTCGCGATCGGGGGCCGTGCCGATCAGTTGATCGAGTTCGCGCAGCAGGTTCACAGCCCGGCTGGCGTCATCATCAACATGCAACTCGCCCCTGATGTTGATCTCACCGAGCGGCACCGGCGCATCCCCCCACTCTTCCGCCGGGTGCAACTCCGTCCGCTCGATCAGCGCGATGATCGTGCCGTCGCGCCGCCGCTTGGGATAGACGAAGCCGGTGCCCTCGTACACCGAGAGACCGCCGTCGGCCAGGATCACGTAGCGCACCGTGGCGTTGGTCGAATCTTTGTCGGCGAAGGTCAGGCCGGGATGCGGGCGCCAGTAGAGCCGCAGGTGCAGATACTGGCGAATGCTGCCAGTAGCACGCGAGACGGTCATGCTCTCGGCGACAATGTCATAGTCGCCGTGGGCCGACTTGATATAGGCGCTCTGGTCGAAGTCGTTGGTGAAGAGCTCGGGATCGGCGGGATCGCGATGCGACAGGATCTGGATGCCCGACTCGCGCACGCTGCAACCCGCGCAGACACCCAGTGACAGGAGCACTGCAAACAGGAGAATCTGGACGGGCCGTGGCTTGCTAGTCATCGTCGGGGAGAATGCTCTTTGGTTTAGGACGCGTGTTGGCGCGCGGGTGATCGATCCCCAGCAGCGTCAGCGCGTCCCGTTCGACAACCCCGCGCAGTTGCTCGCGCGGAATCGTGATCAGATTGGTGCCGTGACTCACCTGGTTCACGGAGTAAAGCGTCTCGATGCCCGCCGCCGGCATGCGATACGGAAAGTCACTGCCAAACAGCAGCTTGTCCATGACACCGTATTCGTGCGCGCCGAGCAACGCGTTGTACGCCAGCCAGGGCCGCCGCAGAATGCCCGCCACGTCGGCGTAGACGTACTTGTGCTTGCCGAGAACCGCGATGGTTTCCTCGACCCACGGGAACCCGAGGTGCGTCAGCACGATGCGCAGTCCGGGAAACTCGCGGGCGATCTCATCCACCAGCATCGGCCGCGCGAACTCCATCTTGGCCGATGGGCTACGGTGATATTGCTCGATGAAAAGCGGCAGGCCACGCTGCACGCAAGCCTCATAGACGCGCATCGCATGGGTGTCAGCGGGGTGAAAGCCTTGAATCGCCGGCGCGATCGTGACGCCCTTGAGATTCAGGTCCTCCTGCGCGATTCGCACGTTGGTCAGGCAATCTGGATCGGTCGGGTCGATCCCGGCGAATCCGATCATCTTCGAGGAGTAGCGTTGCACGTATTTGGAGACGAAATCGTTGGGGATTTCGGCGCCGAGGTAGCGACTCTTGAGACCGTGCACGATGGCGTGGTCAACCGGATCGACGGCTTCGAGGTGATGCGCCGCGTCCGCCTGGGCCGGCTCGACTTCGTCAGCCGGCGCGGCGCCACCCAGCCAAGCTGGCGAATCCCAGACCTTCGTATGGCAATCAACGATCATCTGCTGCCTTCAGAGGCCGTGACCCGCGCGTCACGGCATGGCCACGGGCCTCCCGCGACCGGAAATGCCGCTTCGTGTCCTGGGTCCGCCGGCGCAGTCACCAACGCGACCCGTTCCGCCAGTGCCGACCGGCACCCACCCCTGGGGCGACGCCAGCGTCACTTTGCAGTCTGCCAACAAACGGCATGCTA
>JAFGRR010000597.1 GCA_016935035.1 Phycisphaerae bacterium
CTCGATCATCTCCGGGTCGCCCGGGTCAGACGCCGCGACCTCTTTGTAGAACTTTCGCGCGAACACCAACGCGAGAATGGCGCCGATCAGCGCCAGATACACGCCCCAGGCACCGAGGAAATCATGCGCGTGCGCCTCGCCCGCCGCCTCTTCCTCGTCGGCCGGCGCTGCTCCGGGTGTCGGAGCAGCACTCTCTGTCACCGGTGCTGGCGCAGCAGCAGCGGGAGTCGCGGTCGGAACTGGGGCGGCCTCCGTCGGTGCAGGCGCTGCCTCAGTCGGCGAAGTGGTTTCCGCCGGCTGCTCAACCGCCGGTGCGCTGGTCGGAGTGGTAGTAGCCGCGTTGTCCTGGGCCATGGCGCCGGCTGGCACCAGCAGGCCGATAAGAAGGATGGCGACAGACAGGGCCGCCAATCGTCTCTGTAGACTGGATATGCTTCCCACTGGTAGGCTCCTCGAACAATCGGTTTTCACGCAAGAGAAGAGTATGTGCGAACCGTCGCGGCCAGAGGTATCGCCCGCGCCGGGGGCGATGCCTCGCCAAGACGGTTTACTGTAATGGAAACGCCCGGGTTGGCAAGTGAGCGCGGACCGTGTGCGGTCCCCACAACACGTCGCGACTGCAAACTGCCTCTGTGTCGCGGAAGTGCGTTACGCAGAATCGTCTAAAAGACCGTTTCGCGAATGATGCGTTTGGCGGATTTGCGCTGCCTGCGGCGACGTCGTTCGGATGGCTTCTCGTAATAGCTCGTGCGTTTGATTTCCCGCGTGAGCCCTTCCTTCTCGCACAGCTTCTTGAAACGCCGAACCATCTGCTCGACCGACTCGTTGCCTCGAATCTTAACCCTGATCATGCAAGCATCGCCTTATGCTCCAGGAGGTTGATAGACCGGCCCCTTGGCGACCGTCTGTGGCCGCGGACCCAGACGGACAAGTATAGCATCGATGGGCGGTGCTGCAAGAGTTGACGGCGGCGTGGCTAGGAAGTCGGGCCGCCGCGCGCGGCCCGCCGGCAAATAGCGTCCGATAACTATGTATACGCTCATAGCAACCTGGGCCGCTACTCTGATGCCGTCGGATGGCACTGCGCGACTCTGGCAAAGAGCGTTCACGGCCCATCAGAACACGCCGCGTAAGAGGTGGGCCTGGCCTCGGACTCGCATCCAGGGTCCTGATTGGGGGGCGCCAGAATTCCGCGCCCAGCTCAGCTCCGATCAGCGCCGGTCGCGCCATTGACGGGATCGCTGCCGCTGGTGATAGTGACGCGACGCAGAGGACTTATCGCACCCATGATACCTGTGAGGACATCACCAAATGCGCAAAACTAACTGGAAACGTTGGGCGCTTGCCCTGATGAGCGGTGCCGTGTTGCTGCAAGTGCCGACGTGCACCGAAGTCGCCACTATTGCCAGTGGATGGGCAAATGTCCTGACCGCCGGCAGCGTGATCTATCTCGTCTACGAGATCATCGACTAGGTGGCCGCTCGGAATCGTGGAACGCTTTGCGCGACGGAACGGCCGTCCGAGCCCAGGGCCCGGGCCTTCTGCCGGCACGGGTGAGTGTGCATGGCTCCGGTGAAGGTGTCGAATGCCGCTCCCAAACTCGACGGCGATGGTAACCGATATTAGTCATGTGAACAGGTTCTCGGCACACGAGCAGGGTCGCGGCAATGCCGTATCGGAACATGACACTCGAGGAGCTCGCACGCCACATCGGGATGGATGCGCGCGAGGTTCGCAAGCTGGCTGACCGCGGTCGGCTGCCGGGGCAGTACATCGGCGGGGAGTGGCGTTTCAACCGCGCCCAGATGCTCGATTGGCTACAACACGAGATGCACTTTCTCGACGTTAGGCACTTGCAGAACCTCGAACGTGCCACCGCCGACGATCCCGACAAGATCTCCGTCAGCAACCTGCTGGCCCCCGAAGCGATCGACTTGGCGCTGCCGGCGCGATCGAAGCCGTCCGTCCTGCGCGAGCTGGTCAAGCTGGCGTCGCGCACCGGCCTGGTCTATGACGCCGACGGGCTGATTGACGCCCTTGAAGAACGCGAGGCCATGTATTCGACGGCGTTGCCGAACGGTTTCGCGTTTCCGCACCCGCGCCGCCCCCAGCCATATGCCACGGGCGAGCCACTGATCTGCCTGGCCCGCGTCCCGCACGGACTGCCGTTTGGTGCCAGCGATGGCCACCTGACCGACCTATTCGTGTTCGTGTGCAGCCACGACCCGCGGCAACACCTGCACGTGCTGGCCCGATTGTCGATGCTGTTCACGTCCGAGCTGCCCGACAAGCTGCGCGAGGCCGAGTCGCCGGCGGAAGCTCTGCAACTCGTGCTCGAAACGGAAAGTCGCCTGCTGGAACAGCGGAAGTAGTAGGTCGCGGAGACACCCCCATTATTAGGAAGGCGTGGGTTGGGACTCTCGCGTGCGCCTCGGCTATGACTGGGGAGAGTTCAGCGAAGTGCGTACGTGCTGGATGCCCTCATCGAATCCCACCAAAGGACACCAGCCGGTCTCACGTTGGATCGCGCTGGAGTCGATGGCCTGATCGACCGCCATCAGGCACACCATGGCGCGGCTGATCTCATTCGGTTCGCCGGCGATGCGCGCGCCTAGCTCGGCCAGCCAGGCACCGAGATACGCGGTGCGTCTTCCGAACAAACGCTCGGCCTCGGGCAGACGCAACGCGCGCAGATGGTCGTTCACAAAGCGTTCCTGCGTGACGGGCTCGGAATTGGCGACGTCATAGATCCGCCCCGCCGCCACCGGGTGTGTCGCGGCCCGCCAGATGGCGCGGACGGCATCATCGATGTAAAGAGCGGCGATGCGATTGTGACCGGGGCCGATCAGTTGCACGCGGCGACCGTCGCTGAAGCGTGTGAATTGCTCGTGCAGCGTACGGTTGTGCGGCCCGTACAGAAAGCCGATCCGCAGGATCGTCCACGGACACCCAGCCCTCCGGCACATCCGCCGCACCAGTCGCTCGGCGGCTAGCTTGGCACGCCCGTAGTGGTTGTATGGCGGTGGGTCGGCGACGTGACGATCGGCACAAGCGCCGGTGGCGACGTCACGCTCCGAATAGACGGCGGCGGAACTGATGTGGACGAATCGCGCCGGCCGGCGCGGCAGCGCGGCATCCAACAAGTGCCGTGTCGTATCGACGGTGCCACGCCGATAGTCGTCGCTCGTGCCGACCAGGTCCACGCGCGCCGCCGAGTGGATCACAATGTCATTCGGACGCACGAAGTCGGTGAGTGTGGCGGCGGCGTTGAGGTCGCCGAGGATCGGATCAGCGCCGGCGGCGCGCATGTCCGCCGCCTGCGACGAGCGGCGAATCAATGCCCGTGGCGTGATGCCCTCATTACGCAGCAAACGCAGCAGACATCCGCCGAGAAATCCGGTCCCACCCGTCAGTGTCACGTTCACGCCGGCCCCCTCCTTGGCGGCCGCGGAAACCAGCGCGGCACTTCACCTTTGTACCGCGTGTAGTCTGCGCCAAATCGTCTCGTCAACAGCGGTTCCTCCAGCAGCACCACTTGCAGGTGCGCCAGTGGCAACGACAGCACAAAGAGCAGCGCGATACCCGTCGATGAGAAGGCCACGGCCTCGCCGAGCAACATCATGACCAAGCTGCCGGCGATCGGGTTGCGCGTCCAGCGGAACGGCCCGGTCGCGACAAACTGCTTGGGTGGATCGAACTCGACATATGCTCCCTTGCCGTGTGTGGTCAGCACGTACGAAGCGGCGAAGTACACGGCCAGCGCGGCGGCAAACAGCACGCCACCGATGACGCGCGCCCAGCCGATCTCCACGTGCCACGCCGGCAAGTGAACATCAACGCGATACGCCGCCCACGGCACAACAATCAGCACGAGTGCCAGGAAGGACGTGCCGTACAGCAACATGCGCAGATTCAGCGGAATGCGGTCCAGGAACGTGGCCGGCGGCGGTGTGCCATCTGGTGTGTTCACGCTCTGGCCCATGGAGTTGGTGAGTCGCATCGAACGTCGCGCGACGCTTCGCGGACACGTCTACCAGCGAACGACGAATCCGCCCGTCATCCACTTGCTCGATTCAACGGAGTGCAGCACGCAGATCTGCCCGGGCTTTAGCTCACCGCCGCGAACCATCTCGTCAAAGTGCAGCAAAATCGAGGCCCCACCGCAGTAGCCGGTGTTCCGCGCCCGGAACTTCAGGCAGTCGGGCCTGCCACCGAAGAACTCGGAGAAGCGTTCAAAGTTGCTGTCGTATAGTTGGCGCGTTGGAATCGATCCGACGAAGTGATCCACCTTGAACGGATCGATATCGACATCTTTGAGCATGCGGCGCATGCCATCGAGCAGGCGTGGACCGGCGTATCGATTGACGGCACTGAAATCCTGGTCAAGGTGGTGGCTGCCCTGCTCGATCATGACGCCTGGGTAGCCGTTTTCCATGAGGGCGGTGATTCCCCCGCCGGCAGTCATGGCGGGCGGCTCGTTTCCGCCGACGGATTCGATGTGGGTACCGATGACTTCGTGTGGCACGTCGTGGTCCAAGTCGGCGGCTTCGAGCAGAATCGCTCCCGCCCCGTCGGCGAGGATGTATCGCAGTGCGGCCTGCGTCTTGTTCATGCGTGCCTGACTAAAATACGAGCTGCGCAGATATGCACTTGAGATCTGCACGTAGGTCACGAGCGCGGTCTTGTAGCGTCCGACCCGGAGCGCATCGAAGGCTACCTGGACACCCTTGCCGACGCCTGAACAATTGGAGTGGATTTCCATCTCGGCGCAGCGTTCGATGCCCAACCGCTCTTGGAGTAGAGCTGACGTTGGCGGCGTGGTCGCGTCGGGAGTGGGGCTCGAAATAATGAGCAGGTCAACGTCGCTGGGGCGTCGGCCGGCTGTTTCAAGCGCCCGACGCGCAGCCTCCGCCGCCATACTTGCATTGTCATGAGTCAATCGCCGAGTCTCTGGGGCGACCGCGAAATGGCGAAACTCGATCCCGCTGGCGTCTCGCATGCGAGTACCGACGTTCTCGACGAAGGTCTGAACGCGTGGCGGTGCTTGGTCCAGCGGACCCAGGATGTCGTCGATGCGGTCGTTCGGAACAGGGTCATTCGGCAGGAATGAACCGGTCGCCAAAACGGAGACGGCGTGCAACTCTCTCCTCATGCATGTCCTCTTCTGCCAGTCGGCACGTAGTGAGCCACGCGGTCCGCCCGGTCCTGGGCCCGAAAGCAGCTAATCATTTCGCATGCTCGGCGACCTGTCAACCGCCGAGCTGCGGCCGCGGTTCCTCGGGGCCCGACGCGAGTTTACGCGTAAACAAAGTACGCTGGGACGTTTAAGCGCCAATGACGGAAGGCGTTCCGAACGCCGGCGCCAGCTAATCGCGTTCAAGCAGCACGGTGACGAACTCGTCAATCAGGTGGTTGAACAGCTCAGGCGGCACGCGCGATGGGAAATACACACCCGCTATGTTCAGCAGATCCTGCGACTGGTTGACGTACAGGGCGAAACCAGGCTGAGGTGGCACCGTTGTATAACCCAGGTGGTTCAGAAACGGCGCCCCACACCAGGTCGTGATCGGCCGCGAAAACGGGCCGAGCAAGTCCACCGACATTGAAGGCACGGTGCCGTCACCGATCCCGCGCGGCGGGCGATGACTAGGCGTAAGCCCGGCCCGCATGACCTCCGCCACGTACGCCGACGGAGGCTGCATAAGCAGCCAGTATGCCGCGTAGTCACGCAGCGGCCGGCGTTGCGCAAAGTGCTGCATCTTCTGCTGGTGGATCAGCGCCGACAGGCTGCTGCGATCCGTCATGGCCGTGGCCGGAACTGCTACCGGCATCACGCCCGTCAGATTCCAGCACACGGCGCCCGCGGCGTCGCCACGCCGATTGTCGATCAGGACCATCGTCGTGTACACGGCATCGTCGGAGACACGTCCGACCATCACACGGTGCATGGCCAGCAGCGCGCAGGCCCGGATGAAGTCACCGGACAGCGATTTTCCGACGGCTCGCCTCGCGTTTTCCTGGTAGAGCGTGGTCTGAGCGGCAGTCAGCCGCCGCAACACGATCCGAATCGGTCCCCACGGACGCCGGTATGCACCGGTCGCCAGGAACGCCTTGCGTCGGTCCGGCACCTGCGGGGCCGCGGCGAAGTCCCGGACAAACCGGACCCGTTCCAGCCAGGAAGCCTGCCCGAGGATGTTCTGGTAATCACGGCGACGCTCGTCTCCGGCGCTGGTCAGAGTGTCTGGATCGGGTTTCTCACGATAGAGGCGTTCGATCTCCTCGAGCACGGTGAAGGCGCCGCGTCCGTCCATCAGTGAGTGCGGCCAACGCATTACGACGACGTCGCCATAGCCGGCGGCACGGAACACGTGAAACTGCACGGCCGGCAAGCTCTGACAGTCGGTGCGCCTGTTGAATAGCGCCTCGATATCGGCGTACACGGCCTCGATCGAAGCAGCGCCGAGATCGTGCAGGCGCACAACACGGTGCATGTCCCACGCCGGCACATCGAGTCGCCAGCGAGGATGTCCGGTGAACAGTGACATCCCACGCCGGGCGCCAGTGACGGGGTAGACGCGATGCAGCGCCCGGACCGCCTCCCGCAAACCGTCCAGGTCAACGGTCTCGCCGAGTTCCACGTGAACATGCACGACGCTGCCCGGCAAACCGACGCGGCGGCTGGCAACGTCTCCGGCGTGGAACACCAGATCAATCGGATTGGGATACTGATATCGAGCCATGGCTACAGCCGCGAGATACGTGGCCAAGCGTGCCGGTTGACGGCACTCGCGGATAATAAGCGACCAAACTTACCCGCCGCCTTCGGGAGTCAACAGCCCCGGCACGAGTAACACGACGGGGCCTGTCAGATGCATCGTAGTGGACGGGCAGCGTTCTGTCAGGTGCAGCCCGGGCTATGAGCGCGACACGCTAGCAGAGTCCGAGCGGGAGTGATGGGCATACCGCAGAGGGGACGACCGAAACGACGAAGACGGCCAACGGGGACGTCGGCCGCTACGTTAGGGATCGCGCGATTGCCGGGGTGGCTAGCGGCACGCCGGCGTTCGGTGTTCAAGGTCGAGCAAAAACTGTTTGCGCCACAGGCCTCCGCCGTAGCCGCCCAGTTGGCCGCTCTTGTTCACGACGCGGTGGCAGGGAATGATGATCGCGATGCGGTTGCGGCCGTTGGCGGAACCGACGGCACGCTGGGCGCCGGGGCGTTTCACGCGGCGGGCCAATTCCTCGTACGAGATCGTCCGGCCGTAGGGAATGCGTCGCAACGCGCTCCATACGGCGTGCTGAAACTCGGTACCGGGATAGTCAAGCGGGACATCGAACGATTGACGTCTGCCGGCGAAATACTCGCTCAGTTGCCGGCAGGCAGTCGTCGTGTGCTTGTTTTCGCCAGGGATGATCGGGCGATCAAAACAGCGCCGCAGGGTCTTGAACTGGGTATCGAGGGCTCGGCGGTCGGCGAATTCAAGGAAGCACAGGGCGCTGTCCGTGGCGCCGACGAGCAGCGGTCCGACGGGGCTTTCGAGCGTCCGCGTCACGATGCACGATGCCTGACGCGCGCGGCCCGGTGTCTGGCCGAAGATGCGTTGAAACGCTTCGCGAAACCCACTATCGGATGAATAGCCCTGTGCCAGTCCGACGCTGGTCGTCGCGTCGCCGGCGTGAAGTTGGGTCAGCGCGTCGCCCATCTGCCGGGCACGCTGGTAGGCCTGAAAGGTCATGCCGTAATGCTCCTTGAAGTACCGCCTGGCGCGGTAGGGATCAATGTTCAGGGTGGGAAGATCGCAGTCGCGCAGCCGCCGCCCCTGCTGCTCGTCGAGGTGTCGCAGGAGCCGCCCTACCCACGCCGGCGGACGACCATCCGTGTTAAGCGGCCGACAGCGTTTGCACGGCCGATAGCCGGCCATGATCGCATCTCCGGGCGTGGCGAAGTACTCAACGTTGTGCGGCAGTGGCGGGCGGGCCGGACACGACGGGCGGCAGAAGATACCCGTCGTGCGGACCGCGAGAAAGAACACGCCGTCGTACGACGCATCATTCCGCTGATACGCGCGCTGCATCTCGAGTTTGGGGGGCAACGTTGACATGCCGTCAGCGTAGCCGCGACGCTGGCTCGCCTCCACCGAATTCTGAGCGCGGATGTCGGATCGCGGACAGTGGACGCATCGCCACACGCTGACCACGCGGGTGGCCCAGGCCTCCAGCTTGCGAGTTCGGGGCCAATCCTGGCCAGGCAATACACCGACCAGACGCCTGTACCGCCTTGCCCCCGCACGTTAGCAGACGCAGGAGTATCAGGCCAGTGGTGAGCTAGTCCGTCACACCGGGCTTGCCTGCTTGAGTGTCGCCGGCTGGTTTGACGACGGTGTAGGAATACGCCACTTCGCCGTTGGGACCCTCGCCGGGTAGATATGCGCGGACATAATCGACGGTCACCTGCGTCGGCTCGACGGTAACGCGCAGGTGGCCGGTATTGCTCAGCGCATCGCCGTAGACGTAGCCGCCCTCGCCATAGAGCCCCATGCTGTAAGCGGCGTCGGACGGCTGCGGGCATTCCTGATAGACGATGCCGGCGAGCACCTGCTTGACGAACACGTGATCGTGGCCGTGGAAGAAGATCTTGACGCCGTTGGCGACCATGACATCGTGGATCGGCAGTCCCCAGCCGGGACGCTTATCGTCGAAGGCGTAGGTGCCGTCGAGGTTCTCGCCGCCCCACTCGTACGAACCTTTCCCGCCGAGGGCGTGCGAAGCGGCCTCGATGCCGCCGCGACCGTACGTGTTCGTACCGCCGGTCACGTGGTGAGTGAAGACCATCTTGAACGTCGCATCACTATCGGCGAGTACCTGGCACAGCCAGTTGTACTGGGTCTGTCCCAACGTCCAGTCCCAGTTGTTGCCGCTGCCGGGGTTGTGACAGTCGCCGTGCGGGTTGATCATGGTGTTCCAGAAGGGGTCAATCACGACAAAGAGCGCATCGCCCCATTCCCACGCGTAGTAGTCCTCGCGCAGGCCGACATAATCATCCACTGTGCTGTTACCGGAATAGAAGCCGTCCGGTTCCGGCAGCGGGTAAATGGCTTTGCGGGCATTGGTGGCCCAGATGGCGACATTGTCGGGCGTGCCGTCGCGTCGCCAGCCCTGCTCGCCTTCGTGGTTGCCCAGCACGAGGAAGAACGGCGCCGAATGGCAGACCCGGTCGAGGTAGGGTCGCTGGGCCAGCACACGCAGCACCGCCTCTTCATAGTCAAGCACATCCCGCCCCACGTACGCCTCGCAGAAGAACGTATCGCCCATGTCGATCAGAAAGTCGGGCTGATCGACTGCCAGGTTGGCCAGCGTCTGGCCGTAGAGCCGCAGGCCGTCAGCGTCGTCGAAACCGCGCAGCTCGTGCAGGTGCGAATCAGCCTGGAGGCCGAAAACGAAGCTGCTGCCAGGGGGCCTTTGCGTGTGGAATGTGCGAACCTGGCCACACTGGAACGCGGTCTGCCCGGGCGACCGGAAACGCAGTTGGTAGTAACAACGCGTATCCGGATGCAGGCCGTCGATCACCGTCTCGATCGGTGTTCCGCCAGGCGTACTGACGATCTCGGTCTGTTGCGTGAGCTCACTGGGAGCGGCGCCGTACGCAACATAGGTCTCCGTCGGCAACAGCGAGAACGCGTTAAACGTCACGGACTGGTTGGTCGGTCGCCCCAGCAACCCCGGACCGATGAAGGTCGAACGCAGGTCGGGATATAGCTCAAGTGTCGGCGCGATGATCTTGCCCGGACACGACGCCCGCTGGATACGGTAATCCTCGCACGTGACGTAGTTCGTGTTTTGAGTACCGTCGTTGCGCACGACAATCGCAAGTGTCTTGCCATTTGTCCCGCTGCCCCACCCCGGCCGGGCGATGATCTCGTTGATGACGGCTGCAATATCCGGGCTATGTCGTTCCAACGGGGTGCAATCGTAAAGCGAGTTGGTTAGTGGCCATGCCTCGCTGATGTCCCAGTCGACGCTGGCGAACGTCTTGGGCAGTTGCGACGGCCGGGTTACTGCAAAGCTGCCGACACCATCAAGGTCCACACCGACGATCTCAAGTGACACGGTCGTGTTGACCTGGCCGACGGTGCCGGCGGGCAGAATCAACCGCGCGTACGCGAACTGCTGGCCGGCGAAGATCGTGTCCAGGCGAAAGCGAAAGGCGGCCTTACACGATTCCAGATCACGCTTACCTAGGTAGTTGTTGCCGCCATTGAATCGCCCATTGGGGTACCAGACCGCATCGTTGATCTCTGTTCCATCATCGCTGTCGGCGACAATCGTGAAACGCCATGGCTTGGCCACGGCAAAGGCAAAACCCGCGCCGCCTATCGGTCCGTTCGGGAGGCTCTTTTCCTCGTCTGCAGCGTCGGACTCATCCCGGCGCCAGAAATCAGCCTCTTCCGAGATCGCGGCGCTGGACGCGACCGCACAGGGATCATCACTGGTGCTGATTGCCGACCGGTCGCTCGCTCCCGTCCACGCCGCCAGGACACACATGAAAGGTGCGGTGGACCAGAGCATGACAAGCCATACGCGTGTGAACGTTGACATGCGCGCACCCCATTCCCATATACGCCGAAACACTACAGATATGTCACATTCAGCATATCACAAGCGTGCGGCGATTCAACAGGATTCCGCATGGGCACATCCGGTCATGCGTACCAACAACATCTGAGTAATTCACTCAGGCACGGCACTACGCATAAGAACCCCTGCGGCGGCAAGTCCTGAGAGCTGAACATGCCCGCCCGCTGCCGTTCGGAATCAGATGGAGAACGCGGTCACTCTTCACTTGGCAGGCGAAACTGGTCCGGGCGCAGCTTTAGTACATCGCGCAGCCAGGACTCCGGGTAGCCACCGTCCTGTGGCTGTCCCTCGGCGTCCTTGATGTAGCCGTCGTTGTACTTGGTCAGCAGATGTTCGCCGAGCGCCTTCCAACGTGCCGTGACCAGTTCGCCGTGCATGACGCAATAGTCCGTCAGGTAACGCCGGGCCAGGTCCGGGTCGGTTTTCAGCAGTTCGACAGCCGTGTGTTCGACGGCGGGCTGTAGCTTCAGGAATGTGCCTTCGAGTTCGCTTTGCACGGCCCTGATATCCTCGATCATATAGCTGTACTTCAGACACGCGATGTTCGAGACGAAGTTGAAGACCCACCACGCCGAGTCCCACGAGAACTTCTGCAACGAGCCGACCGTATACGACTCGGGCAATGCGTCGATGCAGCAGTACAACGGAAAATAGCACGTCGTGTACGTGTCATCGACACCGTACCAATACACGCCGCCGATCGGGTTGGGCAACGCCGCGCGTGATTGCGTAACGCACGAGAAGCCGGTCTGCTGAGTCGAGACCGGGCGTTCCCACATGTACTTCTGACCGTCGACTTCGAAGTCCATCGGCCGCCAGCGATTGGGCATGCCGTACGGGCCGGCGTCGACACCCTTGGTCATGTCGATGGCCGTGCCTTCGTAATGGTCGCGCATCAGGGCGAACACGTCGGCCAGCGTCAGCTTCTTG
This sequence comes from Phycisphaerae bacterium, assembly GCA_016935035.1. GTDB lineage: Bacteria > Planctomycetota > Phycisphaerae > UBA1845 > Fen-1342 > JAFGRR01. The sequence continues at coordinate 11,566 of JAFGRR010000597.1, forward strand.
TCGGGCTCGACGCATAGCGGGTACGGTTCGCTACCGGGCACGTCGCGGTGATAGTCGGGCGAGAGGGTCAGCGACGGTGCCGCGCGGCGCAAGAGGCTCCAGACGCGTGCGTCACCATAGCGCCGATTGCGCGGATTGGTGGGACAATACGCCTCACAGAAGCTGAACGGCTCGCCCGATTTGGGATCGTAGAAGCCGCTCTCAATGGCGAACGAAATGACGTCCTTTGAGTACAGGCAGTTCGCGGGATCGTCGAGCGGGAAGGTGCCGATGCGCGCCTTGTTGGCGTGGCAGGAGATCTGCCCATCGGGCACGCGCACTGCCACCCAATGCGCCCCCTTGCCGCCCTGGCCGGGACCGATCATCTCCAGAATCCAGACTTCGCGTGTGTCGGCGATGGAGAAGGACTCGCCGGTGGACAGGTAGCCGTACTCCGCGACCAGGTCGGTCATGACTTGAATTGCCTCGCGCGCGGTTTTCGCACGTTGCAGCGCCAGCCGCATCATGTCCCAGTAGTGCAGCAGGCCGTCGGGGTTGGCCAACTCCTCGCGGCCGGTGAAGGTCGTCTCGACGATTGCGAGTTGGTGCTCGTTCATCAGGCCCACGACGGCGTAGGTGTGCGGGACCTGCTTGATCGTGCCACGCACCTCACCACCCCAGTCCTTGATCTCCAGCGGCACACTGATGTCGTGGTCGGCGGCCGGCGTGTATTCGAGGTGCGGGTGAAACTCGCCGTCGCACGTGTACGTCAGGATGGCCGAGCCGTCCGCCGACGCGCCGGGCGTCACCAGGAGATTCGCACAGGCATACGCTGCCGGCGAGATAAGAAGAACCGCCGCGATCCAGGGCCAGTGCCGCCCCACTTTGGGTGCGTTCATACCATCATCCCTCGTTTGCCGCGAATTGGTAAAACCTGACCGCAACGAGTCGTCACGGACGTGATTCGATGAACGGTTGCCGCTGGCGATAGAGCGCCACGCGTGCTTCGAGCTGCTGTACCAGCGCCGCCTGTCCGGCCTGCCGTGCCAGGGCTACAGCCTGTTCGCCGGTACGCACAGCGTCATCATACTGGCCGGCGGCAGCCTGGGCCGCAGCCAGCACGTCGAACGCCTGGAACGAGCGTCCACCAACTCGGTTGCTGACGCGTTGCGCAAGCGTGGCGGCGCGACTGGC
>JAFGRR010000598.1 GCA_016935035.1 Phycisphaerae bacterium
CGTCTTCGCCGTTGTGACCACAAAACGCCCCCGGCTCGCACGGTCGGCTTCAGCCAACCGGCCGGTCCCTCCCCAGTTTCGCTTAGCGTCACAGAACGCCAGTGCCGTGCCAAGCAATGTGTCCAGCAATGGCCGCGTCAAGCAACAGCATTATCTAGTGACGGTGCCGTCCAATGATGACAGCGTCACGCCATGCCGGCGTCGAGCGTTTGTTCGCCCCAACGGGGCGCCGGATTGTAGCCGCGGGTGGAGCGACGACGGCCCCAAGCCGGGCGTCGCGCAACCCGTGCAAAAGGTCATATCAAACCCCTGCCCCGAAGGGGCAGAGGAAGCTCTCCCCCGCGTGCAGTCCAGACAACGCCAAACACGTACCCAGTCTCAACCAGGCATGATTCATCGTAGCCCGGTCGCTCGGATCAAACTCCCGCCCACACTCCGGACACCGCGCCTCCGTCAGCCCGCGGAGCGCGTATCCGCAGTTGAGGCACTTGGCGTTGTCGGGAATGGCTGGCAGATCGGGCATTCTCGTGGTCTACGTTGTGGGGGCAGCGAAGTCCGTCGACACGGCGGCCCGTGGCCTGTGCTCAGTCTCTAATCCACCGTTTACCACAACAACCAGCTACAGTCAGTGTGCCAGCCACCACCCAGCGGCTTGTACCGGTCGGCGTCGTAAGGTCGCATACTGGCGGGCCAGTGCTGAATCCCGCCAGTCGACAAGAAGCCAGAGTCGCGGATCCACAGTCTCAGGCGTCCGTACCCATCCAACGAAATCGCCTCCACGTCAAAGAACCCTATCCAACCGGAGTCTGGCACGCTGTCCGGATCGGTCTCCGCCAGCCTAACGAGTTCGTCCAGCCATGGGCGCGACAGTTGGAGCCGTATGCGCAACGGTACATCCGCCAGAATCGCCAGATACACGCCCAGCGCGAGAAGCGGCACGATCAACCAGCGCCGCACGACGCGGGCATTGACATATCCGTTTGGCCGATAGACGGCCAGTACGATCAGCACGGTGATCAGCAGGGCCGCCCACAAGCCGGCACCTGCAAGCGACAGGCAGTATGCGAGAATGCATGCATCAAAGTACTGCTCCGGCACACTGAACGCGTATAGCCACACGAGCCCGATGGCGCCAAGCGCAAGACTGAACCACAGGCTTGGCGGCTTGAGGAACCAGCGCGTCCATGGAGTTAGCGCTCGTCGACTCATGCACATCGTCGCCGCATTGCTCGGATCAAACGCCCGACCGCATTCGGGGCAGCGGGTGATAGTCAGGGCGCGCAGGGAGTAGCCGCAATCGCGACACCTGGCGTTCTCCGGAATGTCCACGCCATTCGCCATATGCGTTCCGCTCATCACCTTCAAACCGGCCGCCGCCGTCTCGTCGGCCGTCTCTGCCGCCCGTAGCGGCCGCCCCCCGTGGCGGCCGTTGGACAGCGGCGGGTGCCCCACCCTTTCAAGGGTGGGGGACTGACCGCACACGAACGACTGATTGATCCACAGATTCCGCAGATTTTCGCAGATCAGTCTCTTCAATCTGCGCGAATCTGCGAAATCTGCGGACCCATGTCTTTGCCGTTCAGCGCAGGTGCCACTCAACTGGTCGGCCTAAGCCGACCACGTTCGCGGCCACCCCCACGGCCGGAAAACTCTTGCGCCACCTGACCAAGCGGTTAGCGCCATCCACCACGGCGTGCCCCGCACGTGCGTCGCCCGCCGCCCGATTTCGCCATTCGCTATTCGCCATTCACAATTATCTCTTCCAGCGGCACCGTGAATTCGCCGGACCAGTACTTGTCGTAGGCCCAGTCTGTCAGGGCCATTTCGCCATCGCCGCGCACGCGGATTTGCCAGTGTTTGACGGCTTCGGGGTCGGAGAATTCGCGTTCCCACGCCGGCGGAACTCGGAACGGGAGTAACCAGTCTGCAGGCTGTTGATGTGCTTCCCGATGGCCCGGCTTGTCGGTGCACCACAGTACAAAGGTGAAGGCTACGAAGCACCTAGCATGGCCACGAGCAGTCGCCAGAACGGTGTCGTTCCGGACCAGGTCTATCGCCACGGCGCTGGAGACATCCGCGAGTTCTGGTGCCAACTTGCGATCAAACACCGTAAATACGTGGTAGCCCGGGTACATCTGTGGGCCGTTGACCCCCCAGGCCATGTAAAACGCCCTACGCATTGCGGCAGTTGCGGCTGGATCTGAGATCGGATCGAGTGCGTCGTTGACTGAGTCAACGAACTCGACCGGCACACTCAATGTGGCGGAAACCGCCGTCTCCGTTTCCAGATCATCAACATAGATGGTGCAGAGGGCAGTCAATGGTGCGGCGGGATCCCGGATGACGCAGTCGTCATTCCACACCTTCACATAAGGTGGGATGAATCTCCAAGCCCGCGCAAGTTTCGAATCACGGTCTACAGTGCCAGTGCCGGGCACTACTTTGACACGAACATCATCAAGGCCCTCTGGCCGGCCGACCTTGATCATCAGCGGGAGACTGCGTGGCCATCTCGATCGTGTATGCACCATGCCTCCATGCACAAGCAGATGGCGCAACTGCCTTTCATCCAGTTGCCGGGTAGCGTTACGGCGATCCAGTTCATCGCCTATGACCAGAGCTGAGGGGTATCGTTCCTCGATATGCTGATAGTCATAGAATTCCCACGCCGGTGGGAGGAGCCATAGAAGCACGGTCGTGGGTATCAGAGACATCCAGCCGTCTCGGCGGACCTTCGGAGTCAGACCGGCGCCTGTGCCGAGGCTAATGGTCAGCAGGCCGACGATCGCCAGCCGCCAGCGCCGGCGGGTGCGACGGAGGTGTTTTTTCGCGGCGGATGTTGTGGCCACATTCGGGGCAGCGGGCGATGACGCCTTCCTCTTCGCTCGGCGGGGCGCCGCGAAGGTCGTACCAGCATTTCGGACAACGCCGCCGCCCACGCGCGCGGTCGGCAAACAGCACCCACAATAACAGCCAGAGCCCCCCGACAAGCAGAACAGCGGCAGCGGCCCAGGCAATCCAAGGCTGGCTCAGCCAAGCAGTCATGCCGGCATTGTAACGCGACGCAAACCTGCGGCCGACACCGTTTTGCCACGGCGTGGCAGTTGCGACACAGGCATCGCGTGGATACGCTGTTGGCCACGATTCTCACAAATCAAAATCCGGGGCACTGGGGAGCACCGCAATGGAACAGCCGGCACAGCAAGTCCAGGACATGCTGGACGATCAGGGGCGTTTGAGCGAAGACGTAGCATGTCGCAAATGTGGTTACAACCTGCGCGGATTGCCCTGGGACGGTCGCTGTCCCGAATGCGGCATCGCCGTCGGCCGCTCGACGTATGGCGACCTGCTACA
>JAFGRR010000068.1 GCA_016935035.1 Phycisphaerae bacterium
CCAGCGGAATAAGCCCCGCCGCCGCAATCACCTCAAACAACCGCAACGGCCAGCGCGGCAACGTCAGCTCGGCACCGAGCGCTTGCAGCGCAACGAAGCCCAGCGACAGTGCACCGAGCCACACGATTACCGCCGCCCAACTCGCCCACCAGGGCGTACGGGGGGCTGCTGAACTTGTCACGGTGGAATCCGCCGACATGCTGACTTTATAGCGACTGCATCACTCGCCCGCACCTGCTGGCAATCAGGCCTCGGCGCGATTCTCCGCCCGTTCACGCAGATCGCGATACGCCCGTTCGAGGAAGTCGCGTCCGAGATGGGCCCCGATGTGGTCCCAGGGCAGGAGTTCGTCCAGCGGCCGCTCGCGATGAGCATAGAACGTCGGATCGACACCCGTCTCATCGTACGCCGCCAACCAGTGCTGGTTGTCAAAACACTCGGACCAGCCGTCGAAGCGTGCTCCATGTCGCCACGCCGCCAGGATGACCTTCCCCAGCCGCCGATCCCCGCGCGACAACACCGCCTCCAGCACCGACGCCCGCGCGTCATGGGTGCGAATCTTGACGGCGGACTTCCGCCGCAATGCTTGAGCCCGCAGCTGATCGCGCACATCCTCGAAGTACTCGCTGGTCGGCTGGGCTGCCCATTGCAGCGGCGTAAACGGTTTGGGCACCAACCAGCCGACGGAGACTGACACCGCCGCCGGCCCCTTGCCGGTTTTGCGTCGTTCCTGGCTGACGGCGTAAGCGAGTTCCCAGATGCCACGAATGTCGTCCGGGCGCTCGCCGGGAAAACCCGCCATGAAGTAGAGCTTGACGCGGTTCCAGCCAGCCTCATACGCCGCCCGCACGCCGGCCAGCAAATCTCCGTCGGTGACCTTCTTGCGGATGGCCTCTCGCATCTCTGGATGAGCGGCCTCGACGGCGAGCGTCACGCTGCCCTTGCGCACCGCGCTGCCCATCGACGGGATGTTGGCCAGCATCTTGTCCACACGCAGCGACGGAAAGCTGATGTTCGCCCGGCGTGGACCAAATCGGGCGTTGATCTGCTCGGCGAGCTCGCCCAGCTTCGGATAGTCGCCGGTGGATAACGATAGCAATGCGATCTCGTCATGCCCCGTCGCCCAATACGCCTCCTCCGCGATTTCAAGCACACGCTCGACGGAGCGCCAGCGCAGCGGCCGCTTCGTGTATCCCGCATGGCAGAAACGACAGGTCTGGGGACACCCGCGCATGATCTCGATCGCGATGCGGTCGTGGACCGATTGCGTCCAGGCAATCAGCGGTTTCGCCGGCACGACGTCGCTCTCGAACTCCGTCGAATGGCATCGCGCGATGCTCGTTGGAACCCCCTCGACCAATGGTGCGAGCACCGCCAGCGTCCCGTCAGTGTTATACCGTGGCTCGTATAACGCCGGTGCGTATGTCCACGGGAAACGCCGGGCCATTTCGACGATCATGTCGCGTCGTCCGGCGCCGGCCCGTTTCATCTCGCGCAGCGCTTCGAGAATCGCGGGCATCGCCGGTTCGCCATCGCCAATCACCACCAGGTCGACAAAATCCGCCAGTGGCTCGGGATTATCCGCTTGCGGCCCACCAGCGATCACGAGCGGGTGTTCGTCGCCGCGTTGCTCGGCCAATAGCGGAATGCCCGCCAGGTCGAGCATTGTCAGCAAGTTGGTGAAGCAAAGCTCGTATTGGAGCGAGACGGCGAAGATGTCCGCCGCCGCCACCGGCTGCCGTGTATCCCACGTGAACAGCGGTAAACCGCGTGCCCGCATGATCTGATCGGCGTCGCCCCACGGACAGTAGACGCGCTCGGCGCAGACACCCGGCGTCTGGTTGCAGATCGTGTACAGAATCTGCGTCCCCAGGTGCGACATCCCGATCGCGTACGTGTCCGGAAACGCGAGCGCGACGCGTACCTCCGCCCGCTCCCAATCCCCCGCCCGCACAAGCTGATTGACCTCGCCCCCAATGTACTGCGCCGGCTGCTGCACAAACGGCAGCAGTTCGTCACTGACGCGGCGGGCAAGCAAGTTGTTCTCGGCGCAATCTGGCATAAGCCCGGTGATTGTAGCCGGGCGCCGCGCAGGCGCCTAAGCGCTAACGCTGCCGCTCACACAATCAGCATCGCGTCCCCATAGCTGTAGAAGCGGTAGCGTTGCGCGACCGCGTCGGCGTAGGCCGCTCGGATCTGTTCCGGCGTCGCCAGGGCCATTATCAGGGCCAGCAGAGTGCTTTCCGGCAGGTGGAAGTTCGTCAGCAGGACATCCACGTTGCGGAACTGGTACGGCGGATAGATGAAAATCTCGGTCCAGCCCTGGCGCGCGGCCAGCTCGGTGCCGCCACCGATCGTGGCGTCGATCGACTCCAGCACCCGCGTCGCCGTCGTCCCCACGGCCACGATCCGGCCGCCAGCGGCACGCGTCGCCGCCAGAGTCGCCAGCACTTCGGCGGATATGTCGAACCACTCGGCATGCATCTGGTGGTCGGTGAGACGCTCGGCGGTGATTGGCTGAAACGTACCCGCGCCGACATGCAGCGTCGCCTGCACGCGCCGTACGCCGGCTTGCTCCAACTCACCCAACAGTTCCGGCGTGAAATGCAGCCCGGCAGTCGGCGCCGCCACGGCACCGGCCCGCTGGGCATAGACCGTCTGGTAGCGCGTCACATCCTCGGCATCCGGGCCCTGTGCACGCTGGATGTACGGCGGTAGTGGCGTCTCGCCGACGCGTTCGAGCCACGGCACGGGCTCGGTCTCAGGCACTGGCCGGGCTACCCATTCGCCGCGTTCCAGCCGCCGCACCAGTTCCAGCCGCAGACCGTCGCCATCACAGACGAGGAACTCACCAACCGCCAACCGCCGTGTCGGCTTGAGCAGCAGGTGCCACTCGCCGCCAGATTCGTGAAGAAACAGCGCCTCGATCCGCCCGCCGGACTGCCTGCAACATGCGAAGCGTGCCGGTATGACGCGTGTATCGTTCAGCACCAAGCAATCGCCGGGCTGGAGATACTCGCCGAGATCGCGAAAAGTTCGGTGGACGCGCTGCCCGGTCGCGCGGTCGAGCACGAGCAAACGCGACGAATCGCGCGGCGTCACCGGCTGTTGCGCAATCAGTTCGGGTGGCAGTTCGTAATGCAAATCGGCGCGTCTCATGTGTTACAATCCGGTCCTTGATTTCTAACCAGGGGCACTGGGACGATTCGCTTAGAATATGTGCGGCGACGAGCGGTTGCCACCGCTGACCGGAATGCCTGCCATGGACGAGAACGTCATCATCCGCGACACGTGCGTGTGCGGGAAGCACTACCGCATCCGCCACCCCAGCCCGGGCTTCACGTTCAAGTGCCCCGCCTGCCAGCGCGAGATCACGATCACCGAAGCCGACATTCTGGTGGCACCGCCTGACATCGACGCTGGTGTACAGATCCAGTCCCCGGACGACGCGAGTTACGAACTGCTGGAGGCCATTCCGCTCGGCCAAGGGCTGCTCCGGCCCGCCGCTCACGGCAGCAAACAGGGAGCCGTCCACAAGGTCGCGTATGACAATGAAGACGCGATGGTGGCAAACGCGCTCGCCGGCCGCCCGATCGTCAACGATGCCGGCGACGACGAACCGGTGACGACAACCAGGACACAGAAGCTACAGGTGCAACGCGATTTTCTGGGGGATCTGTTCGCGTCGCTCTACTTCGCCGGTTTCAGGGACAACATAGTCAACTTCTGTCTGCTGTCAGCGGCAATAGCCATCCTCTGGATTCTGTTCGCTGTGATTCCAATCCCGTTCAAGTTCTTCCTGATCCCGCTGCCGATCTTCGCGGCTATTTGCACAATGGCGTTCTTCTGGCGCACGCTGGGCATGACGGCCCGGGGCGAGGACGAAATGCCCTGGGTGGATTCCGACTGGGGTTTTTGGGGCGACGCGATCAAACCCGCGTTCTGGATCCTCATGATCTGCCTGCTGTGTTGCATACCATGCTTTCTCGTGATGTGGTTTGTGCCTGCCAGCTACGCGCCGCGACTCATCCTCGCATGGACGGCACTGGCGCTGGGGTTCTACTTCTGGCCCGTGGCGGTGATGTCGGTGGCGCTTGGCGAGACCATCCTGTTTGTCCGGCCTGACTGGTTGGTGCGCTGCGTCATCGGCATCGGGCCTGTCTACCTCGTCGCCTGGATCATGACGATGGTCATGCTGGGTGGCTGGGCGCTCGCATTCGCCGTCCACATCCCGACGGCGATGACAGTCTCCATGCATTGGGCCCTCAGGCTGCTTCTGGGAAGCGTGCTGTATCCGCTAGTGTGGACGACCCTCAACCTGTACTTCGGCTACGTCGTCTTCCGCACGCTCGGCCTGCTGTTCCGCCACTTCCGAACGCGGCTGCCGTGGAAATTCTGATGCAAGGCGGGATGCGCTTGTCCCCACTCGCTGTTCGAGGGCGCACCTCGTTATCGCACCGCTGCTTACAATGACGATAAGCGCGCTATGACGCACTGTGTTTCCGAGTCCGAGCGCCGCGCCGAAACCCAAAGCGTCCGAGGAATCCGCCGCCAGCCTTGTTCTGCTGCCAGCCTTCACCCAAATGGTCGCTTACCAGCCGACAGGCCAGGTCATGGATCGCCAGACGCACCGGATTGTGCGGCGAAATCGCCAGCAGGGGAGTGCCGTGATCGCGCGACGCACCGATCTGTTTGTAGTCATTCGGAATCGCCGCGTAGACCGGCCGACCAAGGTGCGCTTCGGCCTCGTCACGCGTCAGCCTTCCGAAGTTGGAATTACTACGGCTAAGCACGAAATCGATCTGGTCACCATTCGCGCCGCGATGCACCAGCGAGCGGTGAATTCGCCCAGCGTGCATGATCTGGGGAACGGTCAACTGTGTCACAACCAGCGCGCGGTCCGCCAGCACCAGTGCCGCCGTCACCTGCGGCGAAAAATAGCGCGGCACGTCCATGACAACAAACGGAAATATCTCACCCAGCACACGCAACATCTGTGAGATGGCCTCGGAACTGAGGTTATCCGCCTGCTCGATCTCGTGTGGCGCGGTCAGCACGCTCACCTGTGTTGGCAGATCAGACATTGCCGAGTTGACGACCGCTTCGTCCACCTCTCGACCAGCCTCACAGACGTCGGAGATCGTGTACTGAGGACGCAGATCCAAGGCGTTTGCCACGTCGCCAAAGTGGAGGTCCATATCGACCAGGGCACAGCGCGACCCGGTAACCTGGGCCATTTCGATCGCGAGGTTGCACGCGACAGTGGTCGCACCGGCGCCGCCGGACGCCCCAATGATGGCAATCCTGAGACACTCGTTACTGTCTGAACGCGACGTTCGCTCCATGCATGCGAATGCCGCCCGCAAATCCTGCTGATCGATCGGAACGCGTACGAACTGATGGCAGCCGGCGCGCATAGCCGAGATGATCGCCTCCGGCTCGCCGTGGCGACTCACGCCTATGATGCCGCAGTCTGGCACCGTCTCGATGATCCGCCTCACTACCGCCAATGACAAACGTCCGTTGACATCATCGAGACTCGCGAGCAAGGTGTCGACCGGCTGCTCGCTGACTAACAACTGGAGTTCCTGCCAGCGCGAGCAGGCACCAACGACAGTGACCTCGTCTATCTGCTTGGCAGCGTCACGCAGCAGCGCGCCGCCGGCGGTATCCTCATCGTAGATGCCGACCTTCAACGCTGGCACAGTCATTCATCCCCATTGGTTCCTGGCCCACGCGTCGGTGCACCACTCGATGAGTCACGCCCGACACAGTCTCTCTATCGGCGGAAGCACGACGCTCATTCATTTACCCTCTTGGGTCAGTCCAACGAGCGCGCGGCCGTGAAACACGCGACGTGGCCAGACGTGATCACCCCGAGAGAACCAGAGTCCCGGTCGGCTACACCTAAGCAGGCTGTGTACATCACAAATGATATGCGATTAATCTGGCCCAGCGCCATAGCCCCAATGGTGTGTATTTCAATACACGTGTATGTGCATGGCATTGATTACCGTTCAGCGTTCGCGGCTTCACGCTGCCATACACTCAACTGATCGTACCGTTCTCGGCCTGCGTGATGTGCCAGGCGCGCAGCGTCTCGCCAACGGTCCAGGCCTGCGCCAGCGCACCGTTCGGCGTATGAGGCATGTCACCGTCGCAGACCTCACTCAGCGAGCCGACGCAATATGTTAGTAGTTGGTTGATGATCGGTTCAAGCAAAGCCCGCGCCCGGGCGCGATTGCGATACACCCGGTAGTGTGCCAGCACGAACGGCCCGAGCAGCCAGCCCCAGACCGTCCCGGTGTGATACGCCTCGTCGCGCGCCGTCTGATTACCGACATAATGACCGTGATACCCCGGCTCACCCTGTGCCAGCGTGCGCAACCCGCCCGGCGTCAGCAGATCACGCTCACAGACGGCCACGACCGCTTGTTGCTGGGCGGCATCCAGTGGTGAATGGTCGAGCGCAACGGCGAATATCTGGTTAGCCTGAATCCGCCCATCGACGCCATGCGGACCGTCGATCACGTCAAAACAGGCCTGGCGATCCGGGTTCCAGAATCGCTTGAAGGCGGCACGCGTTGTCGCCGCCATCTCCATATACTCCGACGCGTCTTTGCCCAGCAATTCCGCCCACCGCGCCAGGTTCATGAGCGCGTTGTACCACAGCGCACTCAACTCGATCGGTTTGCCCATGCGCGGCGTAATAACACGGTCGCCGATCTTGGCATCCATCCAGGTCAGATTCAACCCGGCTTGCCCACAGGCGAACAAACCGTCATCGGCAATGTGAATGTTGTGCCGCGTGCCACGCTGATGCCAGGCAATGATTTCCTGCACAACAGGGTACAGCTCGGCCAGCGTGCGCAGGTCGTGCGTCGCCCGTGCATACTGGTCAATTGCCCACAGATACCACAACGTCGCGTCGGCCGTGTGATACTCCGGCCTGTCTCCCTCGTCCGGGAAGCGATTCGGAATCAGGCCCTCGTTCACATACCGTGCCCACGTCAGCAGGATCGCACGCGCGATGTCGGACCGGCCCGTCGTCAGTGTCAGGCCCGGCAGCGCCACCATCGTGTCGCGGCCCCAGTCGCTGAACCACGGGTAGCCCGCGATCAGCGTATAGCCGTCCGCCGCCCCCACGATTGGACGCCGCACAATGAACTGATGCGCCGCGAGCACGAGCTGTTCAAGACGCTGGTTCCTATGCCGCGGCACGGCCGGGCTAAGCCGGCGCCACGTGTCCAGCCGCGCCATCGCGCGCCGTTCCTGGCGATCGTGCGCGTCAAGACCGCACAGCTCCGGCTCGGCGCCGGCGGCCAGCAAGAAGGTCACGTCCGTGCCAGGTTCGAGCGCCACGGCACAGCACCCGACGCTGAGGTGATCCTCGAGGTGCCCATATCCGCGCTCGGCCTCAACAGGCAGGTAAAACTTGCGATACCACGTATGATCCGGCTCCCAGCACACCGGCTCGCTTACCCCGCGCTCGACACGCGCCAGCAACGGCACGGCCGACTCAAACGCCCTCACGCGCAGACTGGCGCCCTCGGCCGCCACATCCATCTGCCAATCGTCCGGTCGCGACAGCGCGTGGTAGTCGCGATAGTTAACGAACAGACGCGTACTGAGCGTCAACCGGGCGGCGTCCGGATCCAGTGAGTATCGCACATAGGTGGTGTTGCACCCATGCTCCATCCAGATGCATTTCGTCAAGGTGCAACCGGCCACGGCGAAACGCCACGTCGGAGCGCCACCGACGAGATCGAACTGCTCGATCCGCTCGCATCCGGCGGGCGCCTCGACGCCCGTGGTCCAGATGTTCGTGCACAGCGGATACATCGCGCCGTCGACAAAGACCGTCTCATCCAGCTTGCTCGCTAGCATCGTGCGGCCCAGCGGCGGACGCAGGGCGGCGACCAACAGACCGTGGTAACGACGCGTCAGCGCACCGGCGACGGTTCCCGACGCGAATCCGCCGATACCGTTGGTCACCAACCACTCGCGTCTGATCGACTCGATGGCGTTGCGGCACAATGGGCCGGGAATGGTTATCTCGGGAAGCTTCCCCATGGGACTCATCCCTGAGCCTGCGCTTAGTTCTTGGACTTGCCGCTCAATGCCTGACGCGCCGCGCTCATCAGCATATCGACCTTGAACGGCTTGAACAGCACGCCAGACAGACCTTCCCGGCTGGCGCGCACGATGGAGTGATCGGGATCATACCCGAATCCGGTGATCAGTATGACCCGACAGTCGGGAGCGGTCTCTCGCACCGCGGAGAAAACTTGGTAGCCGTCGCAACACGGCATCTTGATGTCCGTGATCACCAGATCGAAGTGCTGCGCGCGGACCAAGCTGATCGCTTCCGCCCCATCCGCCGCTGTGGTGGTCACGGCCCCCGCCCGCGTCAGCACGTCGGCGATCGTCTCGCGAATGACGTCCTCGTCATCGGCGATCAGCACACGCTTGTTAGCGAGCAGCGGATCGGTCTCGGCCATTTCATCCGCCATGCCGGTCAGTTTAACCGGCTTCCCCAGTGTGTGAATGCGTTTCCTGGCGTTCTCAACAATGTCAACGATGGCGTTCAGCCGCTTCCTCAGATCGTCGTGGCCAATATAGTCTTCAATGAGCGCGCTGACGTGCCCGACAATGTCATTCAGCGGAGCACCCAGCTCGGCCACCACGTCCGCCGCCACCTGCCCCGTCGTCGTATGACGCTCGACCGCCAGCAGTTGAAGCGTATTAAGCGCGATGGCGACATAGCGGCCAAAGATCTCGGCAAACTGCCGGTCATCCTCGGTGAACGCCGCCACTTCTTCCGACTCGACGTTGAGGGTCCCGATCACGCGGTCGTGCAAATGCAGCGGCACGGTCAGCGACGAGCGGCACGGGTCGATGCCCGGCAAGACACGGGCATCGCGCGACACGTCGGGGCAGATGTACGAGCGTCCCGTCGCCGCCACGTACCCGCTGATGCCGTTGCCCTCGGTCGTCGCATAGATTTGCCGCGTGCGAGATTGTGCCGACATGCCCTCGGCCAGCAGGACTTCCAGCCGGTTCGTCTTCTCGTCGAGCACACGCACGGTGAAGTGACGAAAACGCATGAGATCCCGGCTACACCGAATGATCCGCTCTTCGAGCAGGCGCAGACGCTCATTAACGTCCATCTGGGCCAGTGCCTCGGCGTCCAGCCGCACGAGTTCGCGGCCGGCCTCGTCGATCGCGTTCAGCTTGCGCTCGAGCTGACGCGTGCGCGTAACGTCGCGCACCAGCACGACCGCCCGCTCGACGCGATTGTCCGCGTCAAAGATCGGCGAGGCAGTGACATCGAAGTACTGGTCGGAGGCGACGTCTATGCTGCGGTGGGATTGGATCGTGGAGTCAGGCGTGAGTTGGCGGGCCATCAGTTCGCGGCACATCTCTGCGGCTGCCAGCCGAATGGCCTCGATCGCGGCCGGTGTGTTGGCCTGGAACTTGGGGTTCGACCATATCAGGTTGCCGCCATGGTCCACCATGCACACGCCGTGCCCCATCGTCTCGAGGATCATGGCCGCCTGCGCCCGCCCGGTGGCCCGGGCCAGCGGCAGGAACTGATCAGACGTGCTGACGACCGCGTCGAAGTCTCGCGCATGCAAGGCGGCGAGCGCATCGTCGGCGGTCTCAATCACGCTGACCTCGCAGCAGGCGGATAGTGCCTCCCGCAAAAGCGCGGTCTTCGCGGGTGCCCCCAGAACGAGCACGCGGCGAATCTGGCCGGTGGCACGGTTGGCTGCGTCCAAGCTCGAAACCTCACAAATGCCGAGCAACACAATCAAGAAATCACGCCACGTTACAGTCTAGGCATCGGGCGACTCCGATGCAAGCGGTGCCGAAATGCCCTCCGGTGATTACCCGATGGCGTTTTCCCTGCCGCGAACCGCTCACGACCGCAGTCTAGCCCGTCGGGCAGCCTCCAAACGAGCCCTTTCCTCGTCCGTCAGCGAATCCAGACCGTGCTCCGTTATTTTTGCGAGAATGTCGTCGATGTCCGACGTGGTGTCCTGCTGGGTAGCCGGCGTCTCCAGGCGCGAGAACCGCGATCGCGCCGGCACTGCCCGCCGAGGCTGGCTGACCCGGATGATCGGTAGCGTTTCTGCCAGCGGCATCGCGACACAGCCGGCGATGACCGCGATCAGCCAGCCCGTACTCGCCGAGTGATACAGCATGATGTTCAACCCGACGACGATGGCGCCGGCGATTGCCGCCAGCTTCCCGAAGTTGGCCAGTCTCCCCCAAAGCATCACCATCTCGTCGCGAAAGTGCCGCCACGCCGTCAGGCACCACGCCGCCAACGCCCCGACTGGATATGTCAACGGAACCAGGTCGGGACTCTTGAGCACCAACGCCGCGACATAGTACGCCCCACCAGCCAGCAGGTTGCCGTACACGTACAACCGCAGCAACCGCCGCGTGCCCAACCGCCGTTCGATTCGCCCGCCAAGCACCCATGTCGCGTAGAGCACGATGATGATGGACCAGCCGGAGGTCGTGAACGGATGAGTAGCAATCGCCAGCGGGTGGTTTGCCCCACCAGTCAGCATCAAGTACCGCAGCGGCGAGTTCGGCGTATCCAACCGCGTCACGAACATCATGGCGAACGCCAGCACGTGCAACATCAGCAGTGTCATCGTCGCCGGTGGCGGCCAGTCAAACGACCGGCGCGTCTCCGCGCCAGTCTCACGCGACTCCGTGTAATCCCGTTCCCACCATGCCATGGCGTTTTCCGCTCCAGTTGGTCCGACGACATTCTATCGGCTTCGCGACACATGTGGGCGCCAGCGAGAACGTGAACGACGGGGCCGAGCCGCTATACTCCGCGTTCGTGGCACATCCCATGAGGAGCCCGCCGTGAGCAACCATGATCTGCAATCGTTCGTCGCCGAGCTCGAATCGCGCGGCTGGCTGAAGCGTATCGCCGCCAAAGTCGATCCCGTGCTCGAAATCACGGAAATCGCGGACCGTGTGACCAAAGCAGGCGGTCCGGCCCTGCTTTTCGAGAACGTCGCGGGCTCGGCCTTCCCATTGCTCATCAACGCCTTCGGGACGCGCGAGCGCATGTGCCTGGCGTTGGGAGCTGACAGCTTCGACGACATCGCCACCCGTATCCGCAACATCCTCAAGCCCGAGATCCCCACGACGCTCATGCAGAAGCTGAAGAAGCTGCCCGAACTGGCGCAGCTCGGGAGCCTAGCGCCGAAAATCGTCAAGCGCGGCCTGTGCCAGGAGGTTGTGCACACCGACGATGCCGACCTGCTCAGCCTGCCGGCGCTGAAGTGCTGGCCGCTCGACGGGCAGCCGCGTGACTTTGACGCCAGCGCGCAACCGTCGACGACGACCGGCGAACCCGGGCGCTACATCACGCTCGGCAGCGTGTTCTCAAAACACCCCGAGACCGGCGACGGCAACATCGGCATGTACCGCGTGCAGTTGTTCGAGCCGAAGCTCGCTGCCATGCACTGGCACATGCACCACGACGGAGCGCGGCATTTCCGCGCATACCAGGCACGTGGCCAGCGCATGCCACTGGCGATCGCCCTGGGCGGGCCGGCGTTGATGCCGTATGCGGCGACCTGCCCACTGCCGCCCGGCATCGACGAGGCGCTCTTCGCCGGCTTCCTGCTGGGGCGGGGCATCGAGCTCGTGCCCTGCATCACGCAACCGGACATCGCCGTGCCAGCGACAGCCGAATTCGTCATCGAGGGCTACGTTGATCCAGCCGACGAGCCGATCCTGGAAGGCCCGTTCGGCGATCACACGGGTTTCTACTCGCTCGCCGACTACTACCCGCGCTTTCACGTGACCGCTATCACGCACCGACGATCGCCGATCTACCCAGCGACGATCGTCGGCAAACCGCCGCAGGAGGACTACTGGCTCGGCAAGGCCACCGAGCGCATCTTCCTGCCGCTGCTTCAGACAATCGTGCCGGACATCATCGACTACAACCTGCCGATGTTCGGCTGCTTCCACAACTGTGCGTTCGTGCGCATTCGCAAGGAATACCCGTATCAGGCGCGGCGTGTGATGCACGCACTCTGGGGCGCCGGGCAAATGGCGCTGACGAAGATCATCGTCGTCGTGGACGAACACGTGGACGTGCACGACGAGAACGCCGTCTGGTTCCGGATGTGCAGCAACGTCGATCCACGGCGGGACATCATGTTCACCGATGGCCCGCTCGACATTCTCGACCACGCCGCCCCGGTCTGCGGTGTTGGCTCCAAGATGGGTATCGACGCCACGCGCAAAATAGCCGGTGAGGGCACGATCCGAGCGTGGCCAGACGAATTGGAGATGAACCCGGCGGTCAAGGAACGTGTAACGCGGCGTTGGGCGGAATACGGGCTCTAGCGTCCCCCACGTCATGTCCGCTCCTCCGCCCCCAACAGAACCTGAGCGGCAGTGAGCGGGCCTTCGCATCCCCCGATCGGACACACCGGCACCGCAGTGGAGCGCGCCAGGCCGGCCGAGTATGCTATAACGCTTCCGGTTGGCGAATACAGACCAACACTGGTTCCGGAGATACGACCATGCGCACTTTCGTCGCTGACCACCGCATCCACACAGTCATACTGGTCGCCGCCGCAGTGGCCTTGTTCACCGAGGCGACAAACGCCGCTGCCCCGCCTACCAACCAGCAATTGATCGCCGCGATGCCTCCTGGCACCGAAAGCGTGCTGGTCTGCCAAGTCGAGCCACTGCTGAGCGACAAGTCCGTTCTGAAGGATGCCTGCGCGAAATTCGTCCAGACTCCAACAGCGCTCGCCGGTTTCGTGCCGGAGAATACGCTCGGCCGGATAGTCCTTAGCGGACTGCCCGCCTGTGAACCCGTGGCGGTCGCTATCGGTGGAGCGAAGTTCGAGGTGCCCAATAGCGAACAGCCTGGCCCGTTCGATTACCGCGCCGTGTGGGTCTGCCGCAAACCGATCGCGCCGCTTGAGAAGCAGATCGAGGAATTGGGCGGCACCGCCCGCATAGGCACACTCGACGTCGATGACATCACCGTCTACATCTGCACGGCGAACGAAATGGCGGAGCAGGATGACGCCAAGAATTCCCGTGCTTTGCGGCGTCTGCCAGTGCTGGTAGCGTTCCCGACACCCCACACCGTGGTGATCGCACAGGCGCGCTCGGCCATCGACCACATGGTGCGGGCGGTGCGCTCGGAACGCGCCGAGATGACCGAGGGACAGAAGAGCGTCCTGCTTGGCCTGCCATTAGACGCCCCGCTGGTCCTGGTGCGTAAGTATGACCCGACCAACGAGCGTGATGCGGCTTCACCGGTCAACCGCTGGCGTCCGAAGGCCCTCTGGGCTGACATCGAGAGCGTCGCACTGGCGTTTCCTGATCCGGCCGAGAACGCCTTCAAGATCCGTTGCCTGTCACCAAACCCGGACCGCGCCGTGACGTTCTACCGCTCGGCCGAGATGCTCTTCAATGTGCTGCCGGAGACAGAGTTTGAGTGGCAAACGACAACAGCCCACCAGAGCTTTTCCGCGGACCTGAAAGTGCGCGAGGAGGCCGCCGAGCGGGTGGATATGGCCAACGTCATCACGAACCTGTTCGGCATCAACACTCGTCGCTAGCGCCGCGCACCAGTTACCCTCGATCACCGGCACTGTCACGTTTTATGCTGTTTGCGACACGGGTTGTCCTTTACTCGCGTCGGTATTTCCGTGTTGACATTCACCAAAGCCAATTGTTAGGGTGACCAGTAGGTGAAGGAAAGCGGCCCCGCAACACGTGGGCCGCGAGGGAAAGCGCGTGGAGACCCAGGCGGGTCACGTCTTGCCACGTGCCAGGTAGGGAGAGAGTTAACAACCATGTAAGAAGGGCCTGCGCGCGTGCGCCCAGTGGTGCAGCCGGAGGATGTGTCATGGTCACGCGCCACGCCGACAGGAGTGTGATCTTGTTGAATGAAGTGATTGCGTACACATGATGTCGTGGCGCTCCCAATGGCAGGGAAGCCGCGCGTCGCGCCGCCACATTCATGACGGCGCACCGATGG
>JAFGRR010000069.1 GCA_016935035.1 Phycisphaerae bacterium
CTGACAGCCGCTTCGGCTACGCGGACAGTCGCGTGCAGGCGGTGAGTTCGGCCGGCTATCAGGCACGGACCTATGCCAACGGTCAGGATGTGAGCGTTGTGAAGCGTTACCAGACGCGACCGCTGGCCATCCATGCCGAGAGCCGCGTGGTCCGCACCGGCTACCGCGTCAGCCGCACCGTGTTGATCAGGGCTGGACGGTAACAACGAATCGGCCGAGGCGCCCGGGTGATTGCTGCCCGGGCGCTTCGGCCGTCCGAGGTCGTGCCGGCAAGCAGGAAAGAACATGGGGGATTTGAATACTCGGGGTGGCACAGACGTCTCACCTATGGATCCGCGAGAACTACCACGGGCGAGACGCCTGTGCCGCCCGGCAACAAGGACTTCTGCTGAGACTGGAGGCTTACCATGAACGCTCTGAAACTGACTGCGACGATGACTTTGGCCCTGCTCATGACTGGCACGACCCTGGCGAGCAGCGCGAGCACGAGTGCGACCGCCGGCCGGGGCAACAATGACGGAGCGGCTGCTACCGCCAGCTACGAAGGTCGTGATGGTTTCGCCCGCACCGACACGCGGACGGGTGCTGTAAACACTGCTCGCGGTGTGGCGGTAGGCGTCGATGAGGACGGGATCTCGGTGTCGGTCAGCAACGCGGTCGCCACGCCGTACGGACCGGCGCTGGCGACGAACTTCAACATGACGATCGGCCGCAACGGCAGTGCAGTCAGCACGGGCTCTTCGACGGCCAGCGGATCACGCACGGCCAGCGCCACCGCCGGCGGCAGCGCCGGCAGCAGCCGATACGCGGGCCCGGTCGCCAGCTCGTTCGCCTCTGGTCACACCGGCCCCAGCGGCCACGTGCAGGCCACGACGCATTCCAGCACGCACGTCGTGAAGAAGGTCGTGCACAAGCAGGTGGTGCGGCATGTGCCCGTGACGCGACGGATCGTGCCGCGGTAGTCCGAACAGTACTCCAGATCAGAGCCGGGCCAGTAATGGCCCGGTTCTTGTCTGCGCTCAGTGAGCGTCCGATTGCAAGCCCCCCTGGCCCTCAGATGATTCCCGCTGCGGTTGCCAACCCTGTAACCAACCAGAGACCACCGAGGATCAGCAGTGCCCAGTGCATCGACTCGCGCCGATCGCTGCCAATGACAAGGTATCCGGTCGTTATGGCCACCAGGGTGATGAACCACTTGAACTGGCGGTAGTCCACACCGAATACGTACTGGCTCTGCGATCGTGGGTACGCCAACACCGCACCGATAACAATCATCAACACCCCGAGGACAATCGCCAACCGTTCGGCCCAGACGGCGTTGCGATTGGTACGGTTGTCGTCGGCCAGCCAGCGGGCGCGCTGGTAGTCCTCGACCGACGACAAATCGAGGCCGCATTCCGGACAACGGGGCTCGACCATCTGATGCAGCAGGTAGTTGCACCTGGGGCAGCGCGGGGCGGATTCGGGGTGGCGGGGTTGCAGGTCCATCCAGCGTGGGCGTGGTTTTGACGAACGTGACATGGTTTCCCCAGCGAACCAGTGGACAGGTGTATCGTACCATTGTCGTGGGTATCCGTCGTCTCATTGTGCGAGGCTGAGCGCGAGAAGACGGCCGACGGGACGTCGGCCGCTACATGGCGTTTTGGCGCTGGCGCGGGAAGCGGGCTGTTATCCAACGGCCGACGGGACGTCGGCCGCAACATGGCGGTTTGACGCTGGCGCGGTCGGCGTATTCGCGTTATACGTCGGCCACGGGGGGCCGACGCTACATTGCGGGGTCGGATTGGGGCTGTCGCTTGAGGGCGTGGCGGGTCGCCGATAGCATCCCTTAGATACCATTAGGGAGTCATTTGAATGGCGAAATCCAAAGTTGCGATCTTGAGAACCTCGCCCGCGACGGTGTTGCGGGACTATCACGAGCTGATGAACCTGGCGGGCTATCAGGACACGATCGCCCGTGACGCCGACACGGCGTTGAAGGTGAATATCTCGTGGCACTTCTTCTTTCCGGGCAGTTCGACCACGCCGTGGCAGCTTGAGGGCGTGATTCGGGCGATGAAGCAGGATGGCTATGATCCGAACCTGATCCACGCCTGCCACAATCGTACCGTCGTCATCGACGCGCACTTCGGCGAGCGTGAGAACAAGCAGATCAACGTCGTCGAGGCCCACGGGCTGCGCAACGTGCACCTGTACGAGGGCGAAGACTGGATCAGCGTGCAGGACGCCGTCGGCGATCTGACCAAGAAATTCCTGTGCCTGAACGAGGTTTATCCGCAGGGGTTCATGATCCCCAAGCGGTTCATCGGCGAGAACATCATCCACCTGCCGACCGTCAAGACGCACATTTTCACCACGACGACCGGCGCGATGAAGAACGCCTTTGGCGGTCTGCTCAACGAGCGGCGGCACTGGACGCATCCGGTGATTCACGAGACGCTCGTGGATCTGCTGATGATTCAGAAGAAGATTCATCGCGGCGTGTTCGCGGTGATGGACGGGACTTTTGCCGGCGACGGCCCGGGTCCGCGCTGCATGATGCCGCACGTCAAGAACGTGATTCTGGCGAGCAGTGACCAAGTGGCGATCGACGCCGTCGCGGCCAAGCTGATGGGCATGGACCCGCTGAGCATCAAGTTCATCAGGCTGGCGCACGAGCTGGGGCTGGGTTGCGGGGATGTGCGCGACATCGAGATCGTCGGCGATCAGGAAGCGGCCAAGCAAAACTGGAACTTCATCGGGCCGTTCAAGAAGATGACGTTCGCCAGCCGCATGCAGCACTTGATCTATTGGGGTTGGCTGAAGCGTCCGGTCGAGTGGTCGCTGAAGACATGGTTGGCTCCGTGGTCGTACATCGCGAGCGTGGTGTATCACGACTC
>JAFGRR010000599.1 GCA_016935035.1 Phycisphaerae bacterium
GCAGGTGCTGATTCGCGGGCCGGCTCCGGTGTTAAGATACGCATTGCCGCTCGGATAGCGGTGCGACCCGGTCGCCGTGCGGCGCGGAGGTTGTGTCATGATTGTCGTCATGAAGCCAGGCAGTCAGCGCGGGCAGATTGACGGCGTGATCGGCCTCCTGCGTGAGATGGGTGCGCAAGGGCGTCCGATCGATGGTGCCCAGCCGCCGGTGATCGAAATCCTCGAATGCAACGGCAAGCTGGACCGCCGTCGCCTGGAGCAGGCATCGATGGTCGAACGCGTGGTTGATGGAGCGACACCCCTGCTGGCCGTCGGCAGAAAAGCCGGCGAACAGACGCTTGAAGTACCGCTCGGTAGACGGGCGGTGATAGGGGGACAACGACTAGCGGTCGTTGCCGGCCCATGCAGTGTTGAAGATGAGGGACGACTGCTCGAAACCGCGACGGCTGTAGCGGCGGCGGGAGCAGTCGGTTTGCGTGGCGGGGCGTTCAAGCCGCGCACGTCGCCGTACGCGTTTCAGGGTCTGGGTGAGGATGGTCTGCGGGCGCTGGCACGCGTGCGTGAGAAGACCGGCCTGGCGATTGTGACCGAGGTGATGAGCCCCGAGCGCGTCGCCTGCGTGGCCGAATACGCGGACGTGTTGCAGGTCGGCTCGCGCAACATGCACAACAGTCCGCTGCTGCGGGCGGTTGGCGAGCAGGGCAAGCCGGTGCTGCTCAAACGCGGCTGGAGCGCGACGCTGGAAGAATTTCTGTTGGCCGCCGAATACATCTTGCGCGCCGGCAATCCGAACGTGATCCTGTGCGAGCGTGGCATCCGCACGCACGAGGAATATGTCCGCAACACCATGGCGCTGGCGGTCGTACCGGAGGTCAAGCGGCTGAGCCGTCTGCCGATCATCGTCGATCCGTCGCACGGCACCGGCCGCGCCCATCTGGTGGAGCCGATGAGCCGGGCGGCGATCGCGTGCGGTGCCGACGGCTTGCTGATCGAGGTGCACCCGTCGCCGGAACAGGCCTGGAGCGACGGCGCGCAGACGCTGAACTTCCAGCAATTTCGCGACATGATGACCGCGTTGCGTCCGATCGCCGCCGCTTGTGGCCGTTCGCTGGAAGCGGGGGATTCACCACCGACGGATGCGACCGATGCGTAGCACCTGCCCCCAACCCAGTGGCACAGGCTTCCGGTCTGTGATTTCGCCGGCAGGATGCGGGTGCGACATAGGGCTTCGGACGCCTCTTCGTCCGTGCGTCCTGGCGGTAGTGGCGTTGGTCACCGCTCTCGCGGCACACGGTGCTGATGAAGCGACTGTGCCGATCTACGAGTCAGCCGATGTAGTGATAGCGGCCAATCCGATTGACGACGCGGTCGCGGCAGTGCTGAAGCAGCACAGGATTCAGCCAGCCAATCTCTGCTCGGACGAGGTCTTCCTCAGACGCGTGTACGTCGACGTCATCGGCACGCTGCCACAGTATGACGAGGTGCGTGCGTTTCTCGCCGACGACAGCCCGGACAAGCGTACCCAGCTGATCGGCGAGCTGTTGCAGCGCGATGAGTTCGCCGACTATTGGTCGCTGAAATGGTGTGATCTGCTGCGCGTCAAGGCTGAGTTCCCGATCAACCTGTGGCCGAACGCGGTGCAAGCCTATCACCGCTGGATTCGCGAATCGATCGCGACCAACAAACCCTATGATGACTTCGTGCGCGAGCTGCTGACGTCCAGCGGCAGCAATTTCCGCGTGCCGCCGGTGAACTTCTATCGCGCCATTCAGGGTAAGGAGCCGGCGACCATCGCGCGGGCCGCGGCCCTGACCTTCATGGGCACGCGAATCGAGCAGTGGCCGGAAGAGCGTCAGCAGAACCTCGCGGCCTTCTTCTCCCGCGTGGCCTACAAGCCGACCGCCGAGTGGAAGGAGGAGATCGTCTATCTCGACCCTGCCCCGAGCGGTGCGCTGGACGCGATCCTGCCCGATGGCAGGCGCGTGCAGATCCCGGCGGGCGCCGACCCACGCCGCATCTTCGCCGACTGGCTGATTGCGGACGAGAATCCGTGGTTCGCCCGCAACATAGTGAATCGCATCTGGTCGTGGCTCATGGGACGCGGGATCATCGATGAGCCGGACGACATCCGCCCGGATAATCCGCCGGTGAATCCCGAGCTGCTGGCATATCTCCAGGACGAGCTGGTCAAGTCCGGCTATGACCTGCGGCACATTTACCGGCTGATCCTCAACTCACGCACTTATCAGCAGTCTTCGATACCGCGCAGCGATGATCCTGATGCGGAGGCGCTGTTCGCGTACTACCCGGTGCGGCGGCTCGACGCCGAGGTGCTGGTTGACGCGTTATCGATCATCTTCGGCGACGGCGAGGAGTACTCCAGCGCGATCCCCGAGCCGTTCACCTATATCCCGGAACATGAGCGCACGATCATGCTGGCGGACGGCAGCATCAGTAGCCAGTTTCTGGAGATGTTCGGCCGGCCGTCGCGCGACACCGGCCTGGAGTCGGAGCGCAACAA
>JAFGRR010000070.1 GCA_016935035.1 Phycisphaerae bacterium
CACGGACCCTGCCGCGGGTGCCAGCCTGCGGGTCGAGCTCTCGGCCGCCCGGGCGGCAGCACGCTCCGACAAGCTGGGGGAGGTGGCCGCGGAGTTCGAAGCCGTGCACAACATCGAGCGGGCCCGCCGGTCGGGTCGGTGCACTCGATCATCCCGGCGGCCGAATTGCGTCCGAGCATCGCCGCGGCTGTCGAGCGTGGGGTGACCCGAAGAATGAATGCAGTGGGCCGATGAGTTACTCCAGAACGATCGCTTGACATATCTAGCAGTTGCGCCATAAGGTTGGCGCCCGTTGTTGTTGAGACCCTTTAGGAGTTAACCGTGACCGCTCAAGCCAAGGCCGATCCAAAGTCCACGCCTGATTCGTCCATCGATCCCATCTCCGAGGCCGTCCAGAAGGCCGGCGGACTCGTCGTGTCCGCGGTAAAGCAGGGGCAGGGGCTGACCCTGGACGCCGCGCGCACGGCCGCCGACGCAAACTCCTCGCTCATGGCGGGCGTTCGGCTGGACCCCCGCACCGACAAGCTGCCCGATGTCGCGGCGCTGACGACCTACAGCTTCGATTTGGCAATCGAATTGCTCACGGCGCAGCGCGATTTCGCCGCCGAACTGGCGTCGGTGCTCACCCCCGCGAAACCAGCGTGACGTTCTCGGTTGGTTCAGCCGGCTCCCGGCCGGCTGAAGCAGCTGCAGTAGAGTCTGGCCGTGCCCGAAGACGCCGATGACCACCTCAAGGTGCTAGGGGATTTCCTTCGCACCCAGCGGCGCTTGGCGAACCTGTCACTGCGGCAACTCTCGGCGATGACGGCGGTGTCGAACCCATACCTCAGTCAGATCGAGCGCGGGCTTCACGCGCCATCGGTGCGGGTGCTGAAATCCATTGCCGAAGCGCTGAACATGTCGACTGAGGCGCTGCTCGAACAGGCCGGGCTACTCACCGAAACCATATCCACGGAGGGCGCGACAGAAGCGGCGCTGCGCGCCGATCACCGGCTCACCGCGCAGCAAAAGAATGCTCTTCTCTCCGTTTACTACAGCTACATCGAAGCGAACGAGGCCGAGCCTGAGCCCTGAGCGGCCCAGGGTCGGTGCTCCGCCCAGTTTCCCTGCAGATAACCAAAGATTGGTGAGCATGACGAACTCCGCGACAGATCGTCCGTCCCCCACTCCCGCGCTTCTCGACCTACTCGGTGTTGCCGAAGATGCCACGGTGGACGCCGATCCGGTGGCATTTGCGCGTTCCCTGCTGGCCGCGGCCGGCGCTGTTTCGAAGCATCCCCGGGGACTGGCCGCGGCCAACGTCCGCCTGGCGATGGGTCCGCAGGCGCGATCACAGCGGCAGCCGGCCGCATCATCGGGATGCAGCGGCCGGATCCCATCCCGGTCCCGCCGGGCGACACACGGTTCGCCGACCCCGCTTACCACGAGAATCCGGCGTACTTTCTACCCGCTCAGCAGTACCTGTGGGCGTCTCAACTGGCCGACGACATCCTCGACCTCGCCGGTCTGAGCGGCAGCACCGGAGCCAAGGCACGATTTGCGATGCGATTCCTGCTGGATGCGCTGGCACCGACCAATACGCTCCACAGACCCCGGACGTGTACGAGGTACCACTGCTCTTTTGCCCGCCGTGGATCAACAAGTACTACATCATGGACCTCGCGCCCGGTAAGAGCCTCATCGAGCGGCCTGTCCAACACGGTCACACCAGCCTTGCCATCAGCTACCGCAACCCGGACGCCTCGATGAGCGGGCTCGGATTTCGGGATTACCTATTCCAGGGCCCCCTCGACGCTGTGCGGGCGGTGCGTGACATCAGGGGCGCTCCCGCCGTCAACACCGTCTCGGTGTGCCTCGGGGGAACCCTGACCGCGCTCGGCCTGGCCTACAACGCCGCCGCCGGAGACGAGTCCATTCACTCTGCGACCTTCATCGACACCCACACCGACTTCACCGAACCAGGGTTGCTCGGCGTGTTCACCGACGAGGCGACGATCGCAGGACTCGAAAAGCAAATGGCCAAGAAGGGCTTCCTGGACTCCGCGAAGATGGCCCGGACATTCAACGCGTTACGGGCCAATGACCTCATCTTCTCCTACGTCTTCAACAATTGGCTGCTCGGCAACCAGCCCCCCTCTTTCGACTTGCTGGCCTGGAACGCCGACTCGACCCGAATGCCGGCCAAGATGCACTCCGAATACTTGCGGTCGTGTTATCTGCGCAACGAGTTCGCGCGCGGTGAATTTGAAATCGACGGCAAGCGCCTCGACCCTGGCCTCGTCGACATCGATTCCTACGTGCTTGCGGCCGTCGATGATCACGTCGTGCCCTGGACGTCGAGTTACAAGACCACTCAGCTCCTCGGCGGACATAACCGGTTCATGCTGAGCAACTCGGGCCACATCGCCGGGATCGTCAACCCGCCCAACCCCAAGGCCAAGCACTGGGTGAACGACACCGTCGACGGGGACCCGCAACCACCCGCACCCGCGGTTGATCGCGGCAGCGTCGGCCCGCAGATTTCGACCGACGCGAGCATGCCCGATACAGCCCTTGGCAACCGCCTGGCGTCGCGTTTGACGCCAAACCACTAAAGAATGGAGCTCTGCACAAATGTCTGTCGTGTCTGGAATGCACTTTGACGGCCGAG
>JAFGRR010000600.1 GCA_016935035.1 Phycisphaerae bacterium
AGAAGGTCTGACCGCGAACCACCATCTCCTCAAGTGGCCGGTTTTGACCTGCCCTTCACTGGTACGTTTTACCCGCCCGCTGACAACGAGTCGTCCGGACAGATCAGCAAGACCATCAAGGTGATCGAGGAGATCGCCTTCCAGACGAACCTGTTGGCGCTTAACGCCGCCGTGGAAGCCGCCCGGGCGGGTGAACACGGTAAGGGCTTCGCGGAACAGCCGGTAGCATGATTGAAGCTGAGTCTCTGCCAGCAATTCACCGGATGAGGGCTCTGCTCAGTCTGCGATACCATACATGGTACAGGCATGCCGTCAGGACCATCAGAATCACCAGCAGCCAGCCGGCATTCCACCAGTTCTTGATGATGATCATCATTGGCAACGTGAATAGCGCAAGCTGCCATGGCACGGCGCACAACAGTGACAAAACGTCAAAGCGGTGCTCGGCACGCAGTCTCTTCTGTTCATCTACGGCGAGTTGTCGCCGGATCGGCCCCCAGAGCCCGAAGGGACACGTCGTGCGATAGAACGTGAACAGCGTCTCTCGTGGAATCGGCGCGGTCAGCAGCGACACGACGATCATCGCCAGCATCGAGGCGCCGGCTATCGCACCGAAAGTCACAAACTCCGACCAGTGCGGGAAAAGGGCAGCCTGTGCGAACGCGGAGATCATGCCGGTCGCCGCGCCGGCGGCGAACCCATAGCCGTTGAAGCGCCACCAGTACCAGCGCATGAAATT
This sequence comes from Phycisphaerae bacterium, assembly GCA_016935035.1. Lineage (GTDB taxonomy): Bacteria > Planctomycetota > Phycisphaerae > UBA1845 > Fen-1342 > JAFGRR01. The sequence continues at coordinate 740 of JAFGRR010000600.1, forward strand.
GGGCAGGATCAGCCCGGCGCCGAGCCCCATGTTGATCCAGCCCCAGATGTCGTTGATCTGGGTGTACTGGCTGGCCAGCAGCAGGCCGGCGACGACGAACGCGATGGTCGACACGTATCCGACCCATACGAGCTCGCGCTCGCTAGCTGTCTTGCGCAGGTACCGCTGATAGATGTCCTTCACGAAGTAGGCTGAGCCGGCGTTCATGAACGAGCTGTAGGTGGACATCGCGGCCCCGAGCAGTCCGACGAGCATCAGGCCGAGAATTCCGGTCGGCATCAACTCACGAATAACCACCGGCAGAACCAGCTCCGGGTCATCAATGTGCTCGCGAACCGTGAATCCCAGAACGGCAATGCCCATCATGAGCGGCCAGCGGAACGACATTAGTGAGATCCAGAACGCCGACAGCAGGCCGCATTCGCGTTCGTCGCGGGCGGCGAAGTAGCGCTGTGCCAAATAGCCGCCAGCGCCAGACATGCCGTCGATCGCCGTCTTCAGCAGATAGAAGGTGGCGCCGATCGCGAAGAGGTGGAAGGTGTCGTAGCCTTTTGGGACATCCATCTCCCACGGCGGGACCATGCTCTGCCAGGTAGCGTCGGTGGCGGCTCGCAATGTCTCGGCATCGACCGCGAAAAAGGCCTTGGCCGAGACGTAGAGTGATAGAAAGAGAATCAAGCCCCCCTGCAGCACGTCTGTCCACACCACGCCCGTGAAGCCGGCTAGGGTGGTGTACATCATGACGATCACGATCAGCGCGGTTGAATAGAAGGTCCCGTTGAGAATGAGCGTCAGTGGTCCTAGTGGTACTTCACAGGTTGGTAGCAACGCGTCGAAGAACTTCGTCGCTGCCAGGGTAAAGTACGCCATGGCCCAGACCAGGAAGACGATGTTGTAGATCGCGGTAAGCAGACGCGGCAGACTGCCCTGAAGGCCTGCGCCGAAACGGAATGACATCCACTCCGCGACGGTCATTTTGCCGGAGCGCCGCGTCCACTTGCCCATGAACGCCAAGTAGAACGCCATGATTAGCACCACGCCCCCGCGCAGCTCGATCATGAAGCCCTTGAACCCGAACAGGAACAGCAGCGAGGCGATGACCATGGTGCCGGCCATGTCCACATTGGAGGCCATGCCTGAGGCCCCGAGCATCCACCAGCGCATGGATCGATCGCCGAGGTAATAGCTGTCGATATTGCGGGCCGAGCGCCGCCGCAACAGAAGCGCAACCACGAACATGGCGACGAAAAAGACAGCTATGATGGTGAGATCAACCGGGTGCATGAGCTTGGCTTCCTGTGAACATGTGCCGACATACGGCCGCGTTTGCTAACGCAAGAACTCCAGTGTTACGATCCGCTTTGTTTCGACGGTGATGGGGACCAAGCCGGTGGCGTTCATCTTGAGGTTCTTCATCGGCTGCTCTTCGAGTGTGACGTACCGCACCTTGCGCCACTTGCGACCGCGCTCGGCGGGTAGCGCGTGCTCCGCCCGCGCGTGCTCGACGGGCGATGCGGCCTTCCGCGGGCCGGTGTAGTCGCCGCTGAGCCGCGCTTTGCCGCGCAGCGTCCCGTCCGATGGATGCACAGCCGTATGGCTCGGCCTTTGCCGACCTTACTCTGCTTGATCGCGCTGACGTGGAACCCCGAGGGTTCGAGTTCGAGGAACGAGCACGCGGGTATGTGTGCCGTGTTTCGTTGAGCCAATCTGGGCGCGAGCATAGGCGTATTGAACCGTTCCGCTGCGGGCCAGACGGTGCCACGTTCCCGATCGCCGGCGTGCGGCATGATCGCGGAACGGAATGCTCGTTGTCCCGGACATTGTGCGCCGCGCGAGAGTTCGGCGGTATCCTTCCCGTCCCGCACCCACAGCTGGCCGCGGCGCAGTGTGATCTCGTTGGTGATCTTGTAGGACACGAGTTTGCGAGATCGGCCGCGCTCGTTGGCAGTGAGTGCCGCCGGCAGCTTCCAATTCAGCTCGACCTGCATAGCCACCTCCACCATGTCGTCATGCACGATGCCGCGCCCCCAACCGCCGATGGAATCGTAGCAGTGATTCTCGATCAGCCACCAGCATGCGCAGTCGATGAAGGCGCGGGGGTAGCCTATGGCGGACTTGACGTACGCCAGCGC
>JAFGRR010000071.1 GCA_016935035.1 Phycisphaerae bacterium
CCGCGCCCGCCGCGCTTCCAACGCTGCGACATAAACCGGCTAATCGAGCGTCTGCTGACCGTGCTGAAGGGCGAGCCCGCCGTCCAGCGCGTGCGCATCACCTACGAGCCCAGTGACAAGCCCAACCTGTACGCCGACGAGGCCCAGCTTGAACAACTGCTCATGAACCTGGTTCTCAACGCGGCACAGGCATCGGCGGACGATGGTGTAGTGCAGGTGCAGGCGACGCCCAGCGGCGACGGCCTGCGTCTGACGATCGACGACCATGGCGACGGCATGGACGATGAAACCGCCCGTCTGGCCTTCGAACCGTTTTACACCACCAAGGCCCGCGGCACCGGGCTCGGTCTGCCGATTTGCCGCAAGATAGCCGAAGCCCACGGCGGTACGATCTCGATCCGGAGCATACCGGGCGAGGGAACCACCGTCGCCGTGCGCCTGCCGCGTTTCGCGCGAGCCATGACCGGAGGTCAAACCCCCGATGAGTATTCGCGTCTTACTCGTTGAAGACGAAAGCCTGATCCGCTGGTCGCTGCGACAGAAATTCGAGGAGCGCGGCTTCCGCGTGACCGAGGCGGCCGATGGCGCGGCGGCGCTCGAAGCTCTCGACGCCGGCACTTTCGACCTGATCATGCTTGATCTAAAGCTGCCCGACATGACGGGGCTCGAAGTCTTGCGCGAGGCGCGTGCCCACGATTCCGACGCGGTCACGATCATGATGACCGCCTACAGCAACATCGAGACCGCTGTAGAGGCCATCAAACTCGGCGCTTTCGACTACGTCGCCAAGCCCTTTCAGATGGACCAGCTCATGCTGACCATCGACAAGGCCCTCGAAACCACCAAGCTGCGCCGAGAGGTCCGCGAGCTACGCCGCCAACTGAACGAGGAGTTCGGCATAGGCACCATCATCGGACGCCATCCGTCCATGACCAAGCTCTTCGGCATCGTGCAACAGGTAGCGAAGACCGGTGTCTCGACGATCTTCCTGCGCGGCGAGACCGGCACCGGCAAGGACCTGGTGGCACGCGTTATTCACCACAATTCCGATCGCGCTGCCCAGCCGTTCATCAACATCACTTGCACGGCGCTATCGGAAAGCCTGCTCGAAAGCGAACTTTTCGGACACGAACGCGGCGCTTTCACCGACGCCAAGGCCCAGAAGAAGGGACTGCTCGAACTGGCTGACGGCGGAACCGTCTACCTCGACGAGGTCGGCGACATGCCGCCGGGGTTGCAAGCCAAGCTGTTGCGTTTCCTCGAAGAACGGCGTTTTCGACGGGTCGGCGGAACAAAGGAAATCGGCGTGGATGTGCGCATCCTCGCCGCCACCAACCGCGATCTCGAAAAGGCTATCGACGACGGACAGTTCCGCCGCGACCTGATGTACCGTCTTAACGTCGTCAGCATCTTCCTGCCGCCATTGCGGGCACGCGGCGATGACATACGCCTGCTCACCCACCACTTCGTGACGCGCTTCGCGACCGAGTTCAAGAAGCCCGTGACAACGGTCGAAGACGGCGCGTACGAGCGGCTACTGGCCTATGACTGGCCCGGCAACGTGCGCGAGTTGCGCAACGTAATCGAGCGCGCCGTTCTGCTGCACGCGGGCGAGACGCTAACTGCCGACGATATCGCCGTCGGACGCGTCGAGGAGCGCCCCTGGGAGTGGGACATCGAGCGTATCGCCCTGCCGCCCGAGGGCTTTGATTTCGAGAAGTTGCGCCGGCTCGAACACCACCTGCTGGAGCAGGCGCTGGTGCGCACCAACAACAACCAAACCCAGGCCGCCAAGCTGCTGAATCTGTCGCGCGACCGCCTGCGCTACCGTCTCCAGAAACACAACCTCCTGTAGGCCCCCGCAACAGAGCCCAAAGCGGCAGGAAGGGACATACTGTTGTCAATGCTGAACAGCAGGTGCCCCGCCCTTTCAAAGGTGGAGGACTGACCCACCCCCCAACGCACGCCCTCTCTCCGTCTTTCTGCACTCTTCGTTCATTCGCAATTAAAAGAAGACCCGCCCATCTCTGAGCGGGTGTCGTTCGATCATCGCCCCGATCCGGCGCTGACTCAGCGTTCAATCTTCTCCTCATCGGCCGTCTTCGACCGCTCGCCCATCTCGTCGTTCGACTTCGGAGCGTGAAGCTGCGCATGATCGCGCGTGTCATCCGGCATGCTCGTGACGTCGTCATTCACGTCCTTGAGACCGCGCTTGAACTCGTTCATCGCGCGACCCAGCGAGCGGGCGACCTCGGGAAGCCGATTACCAAACAGGAGCAGCGCCACGACCAGGATGATGAGCAAGCCCGGCGTACTGATCCCACTGATGAATGCCAGCATATCCACATTCCTTTCCAAGGCCCCGTGGCCGCGGCCCGCGCGCTTCCCCAATCCTCACATCGGCCGATCAGGCCGGCGGAGGCGAGTTCTCACAAGCACTGCGCAAACGCATTCTCGCCAGGATTCCGGCCACTGTCAAAGGCAACTGGCCCGGCACGAACGGCGGCGCCGGTGCCCGTCCAGGACCACCAATCCGCCAGAAACTCGCGTTTTCGCCATCCTCGCAATAGGATTTGGGCATGCGGCGCGTGCTCGACTTCCTCAAAACCGGCGACATCCCCGCCAGCGCGCGCCCCAACTTCATCGCCGAGCTTCAGTTTTTTCTGCTCTGGGTGGTCCTTGGCAGCGTAATTGACTTCAACCTCATCGCCATTGTCGCCAAGAAGACCTTCCACGCCACCGACGGCCTCACGACACTGATCTGGGCCATCCCGATCCTCGGCAACATCTTCAACATGTTCTGGGGAGTCCTGCTGCGCGGCCGGCGACGCGTGCCGGCGATGATCACGATCTGCGCCGGCATCAGCCTGCTCGTCGGATCCATCGCCTTCACGCCGCACACGCTCGACGCGGGTGCTCCCGGCGAGCCGGCGTCCCAGACCGGGGCCTGGATCTTCGCCCTGCAACTCGCCGGCGTCTACGTGCTGATGTCCGGACTCGTGACGCTGCGCGTCTCGCTCTGGCAGGTCAACTACCCCGCCTCGCACCGCGCCCAAGTCGCCGGTCGCTTTCAGATCGCCCGGTTACTGGCCACTTTCGCGATCCCCATCAGCCTGGGGCTGCTGTATGACTACCGCCCGGACGCGTATCGCTATGTGCACGCCGCGGCGGCACTGATCGGCCTAGCGGCCCTCTGGCCACTAGCGCGCATCCGCGTGACGAACGAAGAGGCGGAGAACCGACGACTGCGCGAACACCTGCGCGAGTCCGGCGCCGACAAGGGCCACGCCGCGGACCGTGTCCTCAAAGGCGTTGCCGACTCCGTCCGTATCTTGCGAGACGATCCGCCCTATCGAAACTACCTCACCGCCCAGTTCCTGCTCGGCTCGGCGAACTTCTTCACCGAGCCCATCCTGATCCTCATCGTGACCCAGCGATTGGGGCTCGGGTACTTCTGGTCGGTGTTCATCATGACCATGGTCAAGACGGGAATCATGCTGGTTGTCACACCGGCCTGGTCACGCTTCTTCGACCGCGTCGGAATCTTCCGCTTCCGCATCTACAACAGTGCGTTTTGGTGCGTGTCATACGTATTGGTCGCGGCGGCGATGATTGTCCTGACCGTCAGCGGGGACACCTGCATCCCGTTGGTTATCGGGCTAATCGTGCTGGCACGAATGCTCAACGGACTCGGCGCCGCCGGCGGAATGCTCGCCTGGCCACTTGGCCATCTGGCATTCGCGCGCGAACATCAGGCCAATCTCTACCTGGGCATCCACGTCGCACTGACCGGCGTCCGCGGGCTCCTCGCGCCGCAGGTCGCCCTGCAATTCTTCCGTATCATGGGCAATACGTCGCTCAGCGTGGCCGTGGTGCTCTCTCTGACCGGCCACATCATCTTCCGCAGGCTCAAACACCATGACCGGCACCGCTCCGCGAAGGCGGATGTCGATTCAGCATCCGCCGTCACAGGCAATCGGGCTCACGGCGACGGGCGATAACGTGTAGCTTGAATTGTTGTCAATTCTCACTAAAAGACGCGATTTGCGTTAGGACGATTAGCGTTCGGCCAAGATGCACAGATCGTGCTTGGCGCGACGCCGTGACCGAGTAGAATGGAGTTATTGAGGAGAGGGAGAGCGTTTATCTCCCTTCGAGAAGAGAGTGCCGCTACCAAGACAGGTGGAATGGATCATTCGTGATCCACGTCCACGCCACGCCCAACCTGTGCACGAATCGAAGAAGGAGGAGATGGAATGAGAAAAGTCTTTTGCCTCATGATGGCCGCCGCGCTTGTCGGCGGCGCCTACGCCCAGGTAGTCATTAATGAGGTTGACTACCAGAATCCCAGTACCGATACATCTGAGTGGATCGAGATCGCCGGTGCCGCCGGTACCGATCTCACCGGTTGGCAGATTGTGCTGGTCAACCAGACCAACACCGTCTACGCCACGCACGCGCTGAGTGGCATCATCCCGAACGACTTTACGAGCGAATGGGGTGGTAACGGTGGCTTCTTTGTCGTCGGCCAGTATGACGCAGCCCTCGCCGGGCAGTTCGGTGCACCGGACTACACGCCCTCCACCTGGGGCAACGACGCCATCCAGAACGGCCCGGATGACCTCATCCAGCTCTACGATGCCACGGGCACGCTCGTTGATGAGTGGCAGTACGACAGCGACACACCCGGCGCAGTGTCATTCAGCGGCAACAGCCAGGATATCGCTGGCTATGACAGCGCTGGCACGTTCGGCGACTGGACGTCGTACAGCTCGCTCGGCCGTATTGGATACAGCTATGACCTTCCGTTCTTCGTCTTTGATCTGCCGCATGGCTTTGGCAGCGTGGCCAATGACATGATGGATCACCAGACGAACAGTGCTGACTTCTGGGCCAGCACGCCGCGCGGTCCGATCACGGAGGCCGAAGGCGCCGAGATCGCCTGGAGCGGCACGTACGGCTACAACCCCGCTTCCGGCCTCACACCTGGCACGTTCAACAAGGCCAGCTACGCCGGTGGCGCGCAGGATGCTTACACGATCAACATCGTTCCCGAGCCCACGTCGCTGCTGCTGCTCGCGCTCGGCTTCGGTCTGATCCGTCGTCGCTAGTTCGCCAAACGACGAACAAGCAACGGCAATCTCTTAGTGCTTAGTCGGGCAGGTGACCCAAAAGGTCGCCTGCCCGTTCTCTTGCGCGCCAGAGATCAAAGATCACAGGCGAGATGCCTGCGCCACCCACGATCAGCAGTCTGCTTTCTGCCTTCCTCATCCATCATTCTACATTCATTCCGCCAGTCTTCTGATCCCTTCGCAGTAGTGCTCATACGCCGCCCGCACTTCCTTCAGCGTGTCCCCGCCGAATTTCTCGAGCCACGCGCGCGCGATCTCGAATGCCACGACGTTCTCGGCCACGACGCTCGCCGCCGGCACCGCGCAGACGTCGCTGCGTTCGTAGTCACTGCGCTCGGGCTGTAGCGTCTTGAGATTAACGCTGTCCATGCCGCGCATCAGTGTCGAGATCGGCTTCATCGCACCGCGCACGACGAGAGTACAGCCATTGGTCATGCCACCTTCCAGCCCGCCGGCGTTGTTCGTCTTGCGCACGAAACCGAAACTCGGCTCACCGCGTTTGGCGGGATCGTAGTAGATGGCGTCGTGCACTAGTGACCCAGGCCGGCGCGTCGCCTCGAAGCCCAACCCAACCTCGACACCTTTGAATGCCTGAATCGACCCAATCGCCCCCATCAATCGCCCGTCGAGCCGACCACGCGCGCTGAAGCAACTGCCCAGCCCCGGCGGCAACCCGAAGACGCGCACCTCGACCACCCCGCCCGCTGTATCGCGATCACGCCCCGCCGCCTTGACCTGCTCGATCATCGCATCAACCGCCGCCGCGTCAGGCGTGTACACCGCGTTGCTGTCACGCGTTGAGAGCAACGTATCGGCGTCGGCGTCATCGGCGACTGTCGCGCTAGCGGTCCCGATTGACAACACAAACCCAACGCACTGCACATCGAACTCACGCAGCAGACACTTGGCCACGCCCCCAGCCGCCGCGCGGGCCGCCGTCTCGCGTGCCGAAGCGCGTTCGAGTGTCTCGCGGCAGTCGGTCGTGAGCCATTTCAGACTGCCCGCCAGGTCGGCGTGTCCGGGCCGCGGCCGATTGATCTCCGGCGCCTCGTTGATGCGAAAGTCGCGGTTGTGGATGTGCAGCGTCAGCGGCGCGCCGATCGATACGCCGTTGCGCACACCGGTGAGAATCGTCGCCGTGTCGGTCTCGATTTTCATACGTCCGCCACGGCCAAAGCCGCCCTGCCGCCGCTTCAGTTCGCCGTCTATGATCTCGGAATCCAGTCGCACGCCGGCGGGCAAGCCATCGATCAGCGTGATGAGCGCCTGTCCGTGCGACTCACCAGCGGTAATATAAGAGAGTTCGGCCATGTCGGTTCTCCTCGAACGCGCCGCCGCCGGCGGCCGTCCCGCACATCGTAGCGGGCCAAGACGTTGAAACAACAAGATTGCTCGGCTACGGTGGCGGGAGAATGAAGAATGATGAATGCAGAAAAGAACGACGCGATCGTTCGGCGGCCCCCAACAGAACCCGAAGCGGAAGCGAGGGGCATATTCGCTTTTCTTTTCCTGGGACTCTGACCACCGCGGTGACAAGCACGGCTCATAGAGCCTTGGCGCGCCTCGTGTGGAAGTGAACGCGCGGGCCAAACGGCCAATGAGGCGTCGGCCACTACATCGGGCGCCGCGACACCGTCGGGCCCTGCACCTGGAAGTCAGCACCATGGCATCAAAGAAGAAAGACCGCGACACGGCCACGCCGCACTCACTCGCCGGCATCCGCGCGATGATCGACGCCGTGGACCACGACATCCTCAAGCTGCTGGCCCGGCGTAACGGGTTGGTCAGCGAGGTCGCCCAGGTCAAACGCGCCGAGGCCGTCCCGATCCGCGATATGAAACGTGAACGTGAGTTGATCGCCGATCGGCGTGAATACGCGGCGGGGCTCGGCCTGCCGAGCGACGCCATCGAGGCCGTCTACCGCCTCGTCCTCTGGGCCAGCCGCGACCGCCAGGCCGCCCTCAAAGTCGAACTGCCGCCGGATACCGAGCCGCGTACCGTCGCGATTATCGGCGGTAAGGGCGGCATGGGGACTTGCATGGCCCGGATGTTCGGCGAGCTTGGTCACGCCGTCCTGGTCGCGGATGTCGATACGGAACTGACGCCGCGGGCGGCGGTGGCCGAGGCAGACGTGGTCGTGATCAGCGTCCCGATCGACGTGACCATCGACGTCATCCGCGAATTGGGGCCGCTGGTACCGGAAACCGGGCTGCTGATGGACGTTACGTCGATCAAGTCCGGGCCGGTGGAGGCGATGCTGTCTTCGAGCCGGGCTTCGGTCGTCGGCACGCACCCCCTGTTCGGGCCATCGGTACACTCGTTGCAGGGCCAGCGCGTGGTGCTGACGCCGGCACGCGGCGACGCGTGGCTCGACTGGACCCGGCAAATGTTCCGGGCCCGCGGTCTGAACGTGGTCGAAACCACGCCGGCGGGCCACGACCGTATGATGGCGGTCGTGCAGGTCCTGTCCCACTTCGCGACCGAGGTTCTGGGCCAGACGCTGGCGGATTTGCAGGTCCCGCTGCGGGAAACGCTCGAATTCACCTCGCCAATCTACCTGATCGAGATGCTGATGGCGGCCCGGCATTTCGGGCAGTCAGGGGAGTTGTACGCCGACATCCAAATGTCCAACCCGGCCCGCACCGAGGTCACCGGGGCATTTGTGGCGGCGGCCGAGCGGCTGGCCGGATTGGTCAAGAAAGGCGACCGGAAGGCGTTTGCCGAGGCTTTCGAGCGGGTCCACGCCTATTTTGGCGATTTCACGACCGAGGCGATGGAGAAATCGAGCTTCCTGATCGACCGGATCGTCGAGCGGGCCTGATCCCCCCACCGGCCGAACGGCCCCGTCAGAACCCGCCCCGCAAAGGGCGGGACAGCCTCGGCGGCGGCAGAAACGCCCCCGGACTCGCGTCCGAGGTTCTGATTGGGGGTTTGTGAGCCCGAAACCGCACCTGGACCCGTTGACATTGGCGGCGTCAGCCGTAGACTGGAGAATCTTCGGCCCAGTGTGGGGTTGAACCTGACTGGTCATAGGTTGACGACGATGCAAACCGCGAACAAGTGCTATCTGGCCAAGCCGGCCGACGTCGAACGCAAGTGGTACGTCGTGGACGCCACAGACAAGGTTGTGGGGCGTCTGGCCGTGCGAATCGCCACGGTTTTGATGGGCAAGCACAAGCCGACATATACCCCCCACGTTGACACCGGCGACCATGTGATCGTGCTGAACGCCGGCGCCGTGAAGGTAACCGGGCTGCGCAAGCCGCAACAGCGTGTATACCAGCGTTTCAGTGGGTACCCCGGCGGTCAGAAAACGACCACCCTGGCAGCGATGCTGGAGCGGCACCCGGAACGTGTCCTGCACGAGGCCGTGCGACGCATGCTCCCGAAGAATGCCTTGGCGCGGCAGATGCTCAAGAAGCTGCGCATCTACACTGGCGAAAGGCACGATCATCAGGCTCAGCAACCCGAACCGCTTCCCCTGTAGTCGAGGAATGGCAACGTGAGCGACGTCCCCGAGAACAACGCCCCCGAGCAGGCAGCCCCCACCGAAGGCACGCCGTCCCCGGCCGCGCAGAACACCAGCGTCCCCGCCCCCGTCGTACCGGTCGGTGTCGTTGAGAGAACCGATACATCACCCGTCCACAAGGTCCCGAGCCAGGGTCTTTTCTGGGGCACCGGCCGGCGCAAGACCTCTATCGCGCGTGTGCGGATTCTGCCCGGCGAAGGCAAGATCCTCATCAACAAGCGCGAGGTGGACAAGTACTTCACCGAAGACCTCGATCGCAAGGCGGTCACCGCGCCGCTCAAGCTCGTCGACGCACTCGGACGCTACAACGTCTTCATCAACGTCAAGGGCGGCGGACACACCGGACAAGCCGGCGCCATCCGCATGGGCGTCGCCCGTGCCCTGCTTGCGGCCGACAACCGCTGCGAGGCGTCGCTGCGAGACTCCGGCTTCCTGACACGTGATGCCCGACGCGTCGAACGCAAGAAGTACGGCCGCCGCAAGGCCCGCCGGCGCTTCCAGTTCTCCAAGCGTTAGAAACACCCGTCCGATCGGGATCCAAGATCGGCGAAGCCTCGTCGCCCGGCGGCGAGGCTTTGTTGTATATTGCGCCCAATGGCTGAACGTCGCCCATTTGATCCAAGCCGCGTCGAAGTGCCGGCGTCCGAGCGCACGCCGCCCGCAGGGGCCGCGACCCTCTCCGTCCGCGATGTCAACGAGCTGATCCGCGGCGCCATCAGCCGGCAGGTGCCCGCGACACTGCACGTGCTCGGCGAGATCAGCAATCTGTCGCGTGCCGGCAGCGGCCATCTCTACTTCACGCTCAAGGACGCCTCCAGCGAACTGCGCTGCGTCATGTGGCGCAGCACTGCCGTCAAGCTGAAGTTCACACCCGAAGACGGCATGGAGGTGATCGTCACCGGCGGCATCGAGGTGTACGCACCGCGCGGCACCTACCAGCTCATCGCGCGACAGATTGAACCGCGCGGCGTCGGCGTGCTGGAGGTAGCCTTCCGCCAGCTCAAGGAGAGGCTCGAACGCGAAGGTCTGTTCGATCCGCAGCAAAAGCGTCCGCTGCCACGCGTGCCGCAACGTCTGGCGGTCATTACGAGCCCGAGCGGCGCGGCCATTCGCGACATCATTCATACACTTACGCGGCGCTATCGCGCTCTCGACGTGCTTGTATTTCCGGTTCGCGTGCAGGGCGAGGGCGCTGCGGCCGAGATCGCCGACGCCATCGGCCTGATGAACCGGCACGCTGAAACGCTTGGCGGGATCGACGTGGCGATCATCGGACGGGGCGGGGGCTCGCTGGAGGACCTGTGGGCGTTCAATGAGGAAGTGGTCGCGCGGGCCATCGCCGCCAGCCGCATCCCGATCGTCAGCGCCGTCGGCCACGAAGTTGATGTAAGCATCAGCGACCTGGTGGCGGACGTGCGCGCCGCGACACCAACCGCAGCCGCCGAGCTACTGACGCCAAGCACTGCCGAGTTGCTCGAATGGCTGGCATCGCGCGAGACGCGCACGCGCCGCACTGTCGCCCATCAACTGGAACTCGCGCGCAGCCATCTGCGCGCGACGTTGGCGTATGACGGCCTGGCCAACCCACTGCGCCCGGTGCTTGATGGGCGCCAGATGCTCGATGATGTTCTGCAACAGGTTGCCCGGGCACGGGCCGACTTGGCAGCGCAGACGCAGCGGCGCATCAGCCGGGCGGAACTGGCCCTGGTCCGCTTTGGCTCAGGCGCGCAGTTCGCACGCGTCGGCCACGGCCTGCAACAGCGCGCGCACCGGCTGGACCAGGCGCTGACGCGCGTCACGCGGCAGGCCGAGCGGCAACTCACCCGCAAGTTGGATCGCCTGGAACACCACGCCCCCGGGCATGATGTCCGACGGCTCACGGAACACCTGCGCATGGTGCGCCAACAACTGGGGCACGCGATGTTGCGAGCGTTGTCACATGGGCGCGCCCTCTTCGAAGCGCGGCTTGAGGCCGTTGCGGCGTGCGATCCGCGCAGCGTCCTGCGCCGCGGTTACTCGATTACGCGCGACGCCAAGACCCGCAAGATCATCCGCTCGGTCGAGCAGATTCGCGACAAGATGCGGATCATTACGCAAGTCGCCGACGGCGAGTTCCGCGGAACCGCCGACGACCCGCGGCAAGGCGAGCTCTTCGATTGATAGACGACGAATGTAGCGGCCAACGTCCCGTCGACCGTCTTCCGCAATGCGCCCGCTGACGCTGCCGCGGCACCGCTTCCATCCCCCTACGGCCGGCACGGGGGGCGGCCGCTACTAGCGTTGTCGGGCTGACGCGCGGGCCACTTGCATCAACTCTGCTTCAACTCGTTGACGATGGCGCTGACCATTTTCTTCGCGTCACCAAACAGCATCGTCGTGTTGTCGAGGAAGAACAGCGGGTTCTGGATGCCCGCAAAGCCGGGGTTCAGGCTGCGTTTGCAGACCATCACCGTGCGGGCCTTATCCACGTCGAAGATCGGCATGCCGGCGATCTGGCTGTCCGGCCGCCTAGCGTCCGGGTTTACGACGTCATTGGCCCCGATGACCAGAGCCACGTCGCACTGCTCCATCTCGGAGTTTAGTTCGAGGTCGGCGAGCTGTTCGTACGGTACGTTCGCCTCGGCCAGCAGCACATTCATGTGCCCGGGCATGCGGCCCGCGACCGGGTGCACGCCGTACTTCACTTCGATGCCGCGCTGCGAAAGCAGGTCGGCCATCTCCGCGACGGCGTGCTGCGCCTGGGCCACGGCCATGCCATAGCCGGGGATGATGAAGACCTTCTGGCAGGCTTCGAGCACCATCGCCGCTTCCTCGGCGTCCATCTGGCGAACGGTCTTGCCCTCAACGGAGGTACCGCCGGCAGCAGAGGTGTCCTGGCCAAAACCGCCGGCCATCACGTTCAGCAATGAGCGGTTCATCGCCTTGCACATGATGTTCGTGAGGATGAGACCCGAGGCCCCGACCAGCGAACCGCTGATGATCAGGCCGGTGTTATGCAGCACGAAACCCGCCGCACAAGCGGCCAGTCCCGAATACGAGTTTAGCAGCGACACCACGACCGGCATGTCCGCGCCGCCGATCGGCGCCGTGATCAACACACCCAACACGGCCGAGATCAGAATGATCAGCACGACGGCCCAGACGGCGGCGGGGTTTGCGGCCACGACCGCACACAGAACAATCATCGCAAGCACGATCAGCAGGTTCAGCGGGTGCTGTAACGGGAACGTCAGCGGGTTGCCCATCTTGATGTAGCGTTTCCACTGCATGATGGGATTGCCGGCAGTGTCCTTCTTAACGCCGCCCTCGCGATCCTTGGCAGACTCCTTGCCGGACCAGAAGACGGGAATCCACTGGCCACGCAGTTTCAGGAACGCTATGAAACTGCCGGTGAAGGTCACCCAGCCGATTAGCAGCGTCAGGCTGATACTGATACGAGCGTCGATGAGCAGATCGCTATAGGCGTTGACCCGCCAGTATTCGGCCATGGCGACAACAGCCGACGCCAGTCCGCCCGAGCCGTTGAACAGCGCGACCATCTCGGGCATCCCCGTCATCGGCACCTTCTTGGCGGCAACAAGGCCAATCAGGCCACCAACCACAAAGCCGGAGATAACGACCGGATAGCCGATGCCCGGCGCGCTGGCCAGCGTCACCACGACCGCGATGAACATGCCCACCGATGCCACCAGGTTGCCACGTCGCGCAGTGCGTGGCGACGACAGCATCTTCAGTCCGAACACAAAGAAGATCGCCGCGATGGCATAGATGATGTTCACCAGGAACTCACGCACGGGGCTGACGGCGGCACCATCGAGGAGTTCGGTCACCTGTTGCGTGCTGGCCTGGGCGAGAAGGCCGGCAAGGATCTGTGTTGTATCCATGATCGGCCTCCTACTTCCGCTTGAACATGGCCAGCATGCGGTCGGTAACGACGAAGCCGCCAACGACGTTAATGGTGGCGAAGACCATGGCCAGGAACCCGAAAACGTACTTGACCCAGCCTTCGCCCAGACCGGCGATGAGCAGGGCGCCGACGATGGAGATGCCGGAAATCGCGTTGGAACCGGACATCAGCGGCGTATGCAATGTGGCCGGCACTTTCGCGATCACCTCGAACCCGAGGAGAATGGCAAGCAGGAACACGACCAGGTGTACGGACAACGGTCCGAGGACGCTATGCTGCTGTGCTGCTTGAGCCAGGAGATCGATCATGACTAACCCTCACCGCCTTCCAGGGCCTTCTTCACGCCCGCGTGTCTGATCGCGCCCGCGTGCGTAATCAGCGCGCCGGCGATGATCTCGTCGCCGAGATCGAGCTTAAACTCGTTGTCTTTCCAGAACTCCAGCACGAACGTCGTCAGGTTGCGTGAGTAGAGCGTGCTGCCGTGAATCGGCATCGCCGAGGGCAGATTGAGCGGGCCGCAGATCTTCACGCCGTTGTGCTCGACGGTCTTGCCGGGCTCGCACAACTCGCAGTTCCCGCCGGCCTCCGCCGCCAGATCGACAATTACCGAGCCCGGTTTCATGCGCTGGACCATCTCGGCGGTGATCAGCTTGGGAGCTTTGATGCCGCCGATCAGCGCGGTCGTAATCACGACGTCGGCGCCGGCACACTGCTCGGCGATCAACTCGGCCTGTTTCCTGTAAAACTCCTGCGACAGCTCCTTGGCGTAGCCGCTGGCCGTTTGGGCATCTTCCGCGCTCTCGACGCCGACAAAGCGTGCTCCCACGCTCTGCACCTGTTCCGCAACGACCGAGCGTGTGTCGGTAGCGATGACGGTCCCACCGAGGCGTTTGGCGGTCGCGATGGCCTGCAAGCCGGCGACGCCGGCGCCGATGACGAAGACTTTCGCCGCGAAAACCGTGCCCGCCGCCGTCATGAACATCGGGAAGTACTTGGCGCACTGGTCGGCCGCGATCAGGACAGCCTTGTAGCCGGCTATATTGGCCATCGACGACAGCACGTCCATTGACTGAGCCCGCGTCGTCCGCGGAATCGCGTCGGTCGAGAACGCGGAGATTCGCCGGGCAGTGAGTGCCTGAACCACATCCGTGTTCTTCATCGGAACAAGCGACCCCAGCAGACATGCCCCCTCGCGCATTTTCGCGATCTGATCGGCGTTCGGCGGCTGAACGGTCAGAACGAAGTCGGCGCCGCCCAGCAACGCGCCGGCATCACTTTCGATTGTCGCGCCAACCTCGACGTACTGCTCGTCTGAGAGATAGGCGGCGGTACCGGCACCGCTTTCGACCGCCACCTCTATGCCCGCCTTGATCAGCTTCTTGACCGATTCGGGAACCAGCGCGACACGCCGCTCGCCGTCGCGTGTCTCCTTCGGTACGGCGATTCTCATAGCACCCTCCGACCGCTTGATGTGACCGCGGCGCGCGGTCGTCCCAAACGCGCAACCACGCAGCCGCCTGTCCTGGCCATCCGAAAACTTCATCCGTCAATGTGGATTCGCGACGCACACCCAAGCGCCGCGCCTGGCTCGTAGCGTTTCAGTCCGTATACAGGCGGTGCGCGGAAATGTACTCGCGAACCGGTTCGGGAACAAGGTGACGAATCGAACGCCGCGCCTGTGCCCGCTCACGGATATTAGTCGCCGAAATCTGAATGAGCGGCGTATCGAGAACATGTTTTTGGATACGCTCGATTTGCGCCGGCGAAACGGCGGCGCACAACTCGGGCAGTTCCGGTGCCGCGTGCCCGGGACGCCCGACGGTCACCAGCGTGCATGCGTCGGCGAGTTCGGCCACGTGATACCAGGTGTGCAATTCGAGCAGGCTGTCCATCCCGATCAGCCAGTACAGGGCGGCGCCAAGCTCCTCGCGGAAGTGACGCACGGTGAGCAGGGTGTAGCTTGGCCCGGTCTGCTCAAGCTCCCAGCCCGATACCTCGAACAGCGAATCACCTGCGATCGCCAAGCGGCACATCGCCAGCCGATCCTCGCCGGCAGCCAGCCGAACCTGCCGCTTGTGAGGTGGAATTGCGCTGGGAATGAGGATGATGCGGTCGGCGCCAATAGCCTCGGCGGCGGCGCGACTCACGATCAGGTGCCCGTGATGAATGGGATCGAACGAACCGCCATAGAGGAGGACGTCGGCCAACGCGAGACTCCGACACGAGGTGTCGCGGCTACGCGCTCGGCAAACGACTGATGGTGGCTCTCAGACCGCTGACAATCTCGCCGACCGCTTCAAGCC
>JAFGRR010000601.1 GCA_016935035.1 Phycisphaerae bacterium
TCTTCTCTTCCTCGCCGGCCAGGCCGGCTTGCTTGAGCAGCTTGTTGCGCAGCTCGCGGATTTCGGTGACAACCGCGAGTTCCTGCTTCCAGCGCTGATCGAGCTTCTCGCGCTCGCCGAGCAGACGCTGACGCGTCTCCTGCATCTCCTTGAGGGCCGTCTCGTCGATCGTGACGCCGGCGGCGTTGTCCCGATTGAGGGCGGTGATCGCCGTGTCGAGATTCGTGAGCTGGCGGTCGAGATCCTCAAGTGAGGCGGGGGTCGTGGTCAGGCCGACGGCCACGCGTGCCGCCGCCGTGTCGATCAGATCAACCGCCTTGTCGGGCAGGAATCGCCCGCTGACGTAGCGTTTTGAGAGTTCGACGGAGGCGGTCACGGCCTCGTCAAGCAGGATGACGCCGTGATGCTTCTCGTATTTGTCCTTCAGGCCGCGCAGCATGACGATCGAGTCCTCGACGGCGGGCTCGTTGCAACGCACGAGTTGGAAGCGGCGTTCGAGGGCGGCGTCCTTCTCAAAGTACTTCTTGTACTCGGCCCAGGTGGTGGCGGCGACGGTGCGCAGTTCGCCGCGGGCCAGGGCCGGCTTGAGCAGATTCGACGCATCGCCCGCGCCGGCACCGCCGCCGGCACCGATCAGCGTGTGCGCCTCGTCGATGAAAGTGACGATGGGCTGCTCGCTTTCCTTGATCTCGCGGATGACGTTCTTCAGGCGGTTCTCGAACTCGCCCTTTACGCCGGCGCCGGCTTGCAGCAGGCCGAGGTCGAGGCAGATGAGCCGCACGCCCTTGAGGAAGGGCGGCACGTCGCCTTGTGTGATGCGCAGGGCCAGACCCTCGACGATGGCTGTCTTACCGGTGCCGGGCTCGCCGACGATGATCGGGTTGTTCTTGCGCCGCCGACCGAGGATGTCGATCATCTGACGGATTTCCTGGTCGCGGCCGAAGACGGGGTCGATGCCGCCGGCTTCAGACTTGGCCGTCAGATCGACGCAAAACTGTTCGATGGCGGAGCCGCCGCCGCCGGGAGCACCGGGTCGGCCGGGTTGCGCTCCCTCGGCGGGCGCCTGGGCACTTGGTCCCAGGACGATCTCGTGGAAGTGGTCGCGCAACTGGTCGATGTCGATGCGTTCGAGCTCGGGCGTGAACTCGGTGGCGGCCAAGTGGCCGGGATTCAGCACCATCGACATGATGAGTAGGCCGGTGCGAATCTGGTCGAAGCTGAATTCGTCGGCGAGCACGCCGGC
The DNA here is from genome assembly GCA_016935035.1 of Phycisphaerae bacterium. Lineage (GTDB taxonomy): Bacteria > Planctomycetota > Phycisphaerae > UBA1845 > Fen-1342 > JAFGRR01. The sequence continues at coordinate 1,244 of JAFGRR010000601.1, forward strand.
GGATTGGAACAACTCGACGATCTGCGGCGAGATAGTCGGCTTGCGGGTGTGCCCGGTCGGCAGGGCGTCGAGCGCACGCTGCACGGCGCGGCGCAGACGCGACCGATCCACCTTGAACGTCGTGAAGATAGCCGTAACGTCGCCGACCGTTTCATCAAGCAGACGCAGCAGGAGGTGATCGGGCGTGATGGAATAGTGCGAGCGCGTGCCGCACACGGCCGCCGCCCCCTGAAAAGCCTGAATGGTGGCATTGTCGCTGCGGCGTAGCAACTCGCGAAGCTGGTCGGCGGTGGACGGTGCTGAGGGGCTGTCGCTCATGGTGGCTTCTCGCTTGGTTCGGTGTCGAACGTTCCTATTCATTCAGCGGCCGGCGGCACGGTCACGGCGTACTCGCGACGGTAGTGCCGGGCGCGATGGCCGCGTCTGCCCGCGCATCGAATGCGACGGTTGTCTCGCCGAGGTCTTCGGTGCGCACCCAGGTTGTCATGCCGAGCCGGCCGGACGTGTCGTCGGAGGTAAGTCGGGTCTCCGGGACCTCGCCGGGGCTCAGGGTTACTTCGATGTTGAACGCCAGCGGATCGACGCTGTAGAGCTTGGTCAGGGCGCGTGTCTGGTTGAAGCGCCAGCCGCCGGGTACGAACGAGACGTACGTTGCCCAATCCACGGGGCCGATAGTGATGGTGAACGCGCCGCCGAGATCGTAGACCTGCTCACCGATCGTGGTATTCACGCCGAGCGAGCTGTTGGCACAGCCGATGCGGTTGAGATCGTCATCGCCGAGCGTCATCCACTGGCCGAGGAACTGCTCAACGCGAAAGACGATGCCGCCAAAATAGTCGTGCAGCAGTCCGGCCAGCGTGACGGCGGAGCGCGGGCGCTGCGTCAGGATGCCGGCGTAGCGCAGCAGACGGACCGGCTCGACGCCCAGGCTGGATCGGCCATAGTCCGGCGAGCCGCCGACCAGAAAACGTAGATAGTCGGTCAGCACGTCGCGTTCGGGCGTGCCGAACATGCGCTCATAGCGGTATTTCAGCCAACTGCGGAAGAACAGCGAGGTCAGGCGGTGGTGGAAGAGATCCACGAAGTCGCGCACCGGGCTGGAGCCCGGGACGCTGGCCTCCTCTGAATGGCGCGTGTGTGTATCGTGCTCGTCGGTCGCCGGGTCGTGCGTGCGCTCGGTGGCGCGCAAAACGTCGATCGCGTAGTGCAGCGGCAGGGGCGTCGAAACACCGTACAGGCCGAGGAACAGGATTTCGAGCAGGTAGAACGGGCGGCCGTCCGCGGGCGAGCGGCATTCAAGCAGGCGGCTGACGTCGGCGGCCGGAAAACCCAGCGACGTGGAGGGGCGAAAACGCAGCCGCTCCTGTGATACCGGCCCGCGCTGTCCGATCAGGGCCGTCCCGGGAAAGTGACGCTCAAGCAACCACACCGCCTGGAAGAAATCGAAGCGGGCGGCACGCTCGAGCATTCGCTCAAACAGCGGCGCATGGCGCGGATCGCCGGCGGTGACCTGGTTGTCGAGGGTCTCCGATGCGGTCATGGGTGCACGTCCGCCGGCGTGGACTGCTCACCCCAGCGCGGCGGGAATGAGTAGACCTGACCGGACTTCGCCAAACGCAGATTGCACTGCGTGAATGAGTTCAACGTCACATACGCCGCCAGAAAGCGGTCGAGGATCGCGGCGAACAGGTAGGCGTCACCTTCGCCGGCGAAGTGGTCCTCGTCGAGTTCGACATCAACCTGCATGCCGCGGATCGGAGCGCCGCGCACCATGCGCTCACGATATTTGGCGTCGATCGCGAGGATGCCGTCCAGGCGGCGCTGATGGGTGGCGGCACGCTGGGCGTCATAGGCGGCCTCAAAGTCGTAGATGCGCAGCAGCTCCTTGAAGTGCTCCAGCTTCGCCAGGGACACGTAGTTCAGCGACAGGTGCGAGATCAGACGCCAGTGCAGCCCTTTTCCCAGCGGTGGGGCGGCCGTCGCCGTCGGCTTATTCAGATTGCGGAAGCGCGTGCCCACGGGCGAGCCGTCCGTACGCTCGGTTATGTCGCCCGCCCGCAGCTCGCTCGGCAGGTCGCGGTTGGTGCAGGTCAGATCGATCGAGATGGTCTCGTCCGGCGGGACGGCTCCCTCCTCGCCGCCGACCACGAACGAGAGGAACGTATCGGTGCCCCAGCGGGCATCCTTGCCGATGACGCTCGGCGTGACGTGTGTCTGGTAGTAGGTTGCCGAACGCGGATCGAGCGTGCTCATGTGCGCGAACGAATAGAACGGCTGAAACTCGTGTGACTCGAGGCTCTCGGCCCGCCGCAAGCCCATCACACGGTCGATCGAGTAGACCTCGGCGTGCCGGCGGTCGGCGATGCCGGCGCGGGCCGGCTGCACCATGTAACGCACACGCTCATGGTCGAGGCGGATCGGCTCGGCGCTGTGCTCAAACAGGTTGACGATCGGCACGCAGTGCAGCCGCACGTTCTCGGGTGCCACCAGCGGGAAGGCGTCGAGCCGGCGATTGAAGTAGAAAGTCAGTTCGAGCGTGTTCTCAAGCTCAAGCTGCTTGACCGCGTGATGAAGCCCACGCACGTTCATGAACAGGAAACGCTCCTTGAGCGCGAAGTACTCCTGGATCAGCGTGTAGCCTGGCAGGACGTACGGCGGGTAGGGCAGCGCCCGTTCGGTGGAGCTCAAGCCGGCCGGCTCCACGCTGTCGGTTGGCAGATCGAACGTAGGCTGCTTGGGCGTACTCAGGCCGCCGGTGACGGTTATTCGCTTCACGTGGGCCACCAGCAGCAGGTATAGCGTGAAGGCCGTGAGCGGATCGCCGGCGAGGTGAAACTGCACGCTACCGAGTTCGAGATCTTCGAGCTTGGCCTTGGCCGCGGTTTCGAGACGCAGCGTGAGGCGCGGGGCTTCGGCGGGTGGGGCGTCGAGCTTTGCCCCACGCATGATCCAGGGACGCAGCCGGACGGGCCAACACGTGCGATAGCGGCAGCGCGTGCCGTCGATCGGGCGGCTGGCTACTTCGGCGCCGACGGCGACGTCCTGCGGTGCCTGCATGCCGTCTATGTCGGGCTGGAATTCGAGAATGCTCAGCGAGGGGACGGGCCGCAGGTAGTGCGGCCACAACAGGGCCATCAGGCTGGCGGTCAACTCAGGCAGTTCGTCGTCGAGCTTCTGGCGAATGCGGCCGGCGAGGAAGGCGAAGCCTTCGAGCAGGCGTTCCACGTCCGGGTCCGAGCCCGTGTCAGCCAGGTACCTGGCCATCTCGGGGTTGGCCCGCGCGAACTCCGGCCCGACATCGCGCAGGTAACGCAGTTCATCCTGGTAGTAGGCGTTGCTCACGGTTCGGCTTGCTCCAACAAAAGACGCCGATTCACAGCAAGCAGCCGGGGCCACCAGCCGGTAATGATCATTCTCCCGTGTCGCACGGCGACTCAGCCCATGACGGCGAACTTGCCGGTCGGGGCGAAGGCCGTCTCGTACCAGACCCGGTGTTCGCCGGAGCGGCCGACCATGACGGCATCGACGCGGAACACGAGCGTTTGCACGTCGCCTTCGTGGACCTGATGGGTCACGCGGATACGGCGCAGACGCGGCTCGTACTTTTCGATGGTGCCGCGAATGGCATCCTGGACGCGTTGCACATAGCGCTCGCCGCCGGCCGTCAGGTCGGTCAGCGCCGGCAGCCCGTAGTCGGTGACGCCCTCGGCCATACCCTGGCGGGCGTTCAGCAGACGCGTCAGATTGCGTCGGACGGATTCCATGAGCGCCTCGAGGTCTTCCTCGGTGGTGGGCTCATAGCGTCCGCGGCCACGCTCTTCGCCGAGCGCGGCGATGCGGTCCAGGAGCATTCGTTCGCGCGCCAAACCAGCACCCGCGTGACAGGGTATTCCGAGACGAGCGGTGCGAATCCCAGGCGCTACGACGATCGTCGCCAGCGCATGAGAACCGCAGGCCGCCCGCACGTCAGGGATCGGAGGCGCATCAGCGCCTCCAATCCATCAGTGCCATTTCGGGCTACGAGGTGGCTAGCCGCCGCTCGGGGCGCGCCACTTGTCCATCTCGACGACGCTGTCGGGCAACCAGTTCCACTCGATCTCTTCATACACGAAGCTGTACTGCACCATGTGCCGATAGCTCTCGTTTTGTGGGACGAAGCTCATCGGCATGTAGGGGCGCACGTCCACGACGCGTGCCTGGCGCAGCGTGATCGTGTAGTACTTGGCCTCGGAGCGCGTCCCAGGATCGATGCGCCAGAAGTCCAGGATGACTTCCTTCAGGTTCTGGCCGGTGCACATGGCTTTGTGCAGGCCGGGCGTGGCCTTGTCGAGCTGAGCCACCAGGCGCATCGGCGAGTGCACGCGGACGCCGGTAGCCATGCCGGTGGTCTGATCCACGGGCTGGTGAATGTGGTGCTCGATCTCGAAGATGTCGATCGTGTCCTCGCGGCCTTCCTTTTCCGAAGACCCGGGATACTCCGCGACTTTCAGATTGCAGGGGGTAGGCATCTCAGTCTCTCCTTGATGTGTGTATCAGTACATCCGACCCGGCTCACGAGTTGCAGCCTGTTTCCAAACCCTGGCGACAATGACGCTGCCGCCAGGAACGCTCCTATATTCGCCTGCCACCGGCTTACTGCGGCGGAGGATCAAACTGTCCGACCATCGACAACTGCACCTCGACACCCTTGAGCCGGAAGTGCGGGATCATCTGAATCTCGGACTTGAACATGCCCGGCTTGCCCGGCACGGGCGTGGCCGTGACCTGGACCTCCTTGAGCGGGTACTTCGAGGCCAGTTCGTCGTCGAGCGTGCCCTGGCGACAGTATTGCTTGAGCCACTTGTTGATCTCGAAGACCATCTTCTCGGCGTCCATCACGCGGCCCATGTTCTCGCGCCAGATGACCTTGAGATAATGCGCCAGGCGGCACTGGATCATCAGGTACGGCAGCGACATGCCGAGCCGCGCGCGGGTCTCGTCTTCCTTGCCCTCGGCCGTGTCGGGGAACTTGCCGACGCGCTTGGAGGACGGGGCGTCGAAGAACGCCGCGTTGTCGCTGCCCTTGCGCATGACCAGCGGGACGAAGCCGAAGTTGCACAGATCAACGTCCATGTCCTCCGAGATCAGCGTCTCGGTCGGGATCTTGGTGTGATACTGGCCAGTGGCTTCATACTGGTGCAGCGGCAGATCGGGCACCGTGCCACCGCTGGTCGGGCCTACGATCGCGTTGTACCAGCCGTACTTGGCGAAGCTCTCGGTCATGCGGGTGGCCATCGCGAACGAGGCATTGCCCCACAGGTAGCGGTCGTGGTTTTCGGTGCGGACGTCTTCCTCGAAGACGAAGTCCTTCACGTCCTGATTCTCGACCGTGTAGGGTGAACGCAGCAGGAAACGCGGCATGGCCAACGCGACGTAGCGTGCGTCGTCCGAGTCGCGGAACGAGTTCCACTTCGTGTACATCGGCTGCTCGAAGATCTCGTACATCTCGGCCAGCTTGGGCAGATGCTCGAACGAGTCCATGTTCTTGTCGAACATCTTCGGGCTGGCGCCGGCGATGAACGGGCACTTGGCCACGGCCGACACGCGTGAGATCTCGCTCATCAGCTCGACTTCGGGGTTGCGATAGTCGAAGGCGTAGTTCGAGACCATCATGCCGTACGGGTTGCCGCCGAACGTGTTGTACTGGTCGCGGTAAACCGTCTTGAACAGGCCGGACTTCTGCCAGTCCTTGCAGTCCTGGAAGTCCTCGAGCAGGTCTTCCTTCGAGGCGTTGAGCACCTCGATGCGGATGTTCTGGCGAAACTCGGTGTTGTCGACGAGGTACCAGAGGCTGCGCCAGGCGGATTCGAGCTTCTGAAACTGCTCGTGGTGCAGGATTTCATTGACCTGAGCGCTGATCTGCTGGTCGATTTCGCTGATGAAATCGTCGACGATCTGTTTGTTGATGACGACCTTGTCGAGGTCGAGACCGGAGGCCTTTTGAACCAGCCCCGCGATGCCCTTGCGGTACAGGTCCATGTATTCGTGGTCGAGGTCCAGCGAGTCGATAAGGGCATCGACCTCGGTGGTGTCAGCGGCTCCGGCGGCGCCGGCGGCTTGCGGTTGTTCTGCCATGATCGTGTATCTCCATGCGTCTGTGCGGCAATGAATCACCTAATCCGTGAAACAACGGCCTGCTCTGCCGGTTACGATTCAGTGGGCGCGTCACCACCAGCCGGAGCCTCGCCGCCGCCCGCGTCACCGCCGGCGGCTTGCTCCGCGCTCGTGATCATCCCGATGATCTTGTCGCGCACCGCGGGGTCCTTGATGGCGCTGAGCAGCTTCTTCTGGGCTGCCTTGTCGCCCATCTTGGGACGCAGGGCCTTGAGCGCGTCGCGGAACTCAAGCAGGTTCTTGAGCTCGGGCACCTGGCGCGCGATCGACTCGGGGCGAAAGTCCTTTAGCGTGCCGAACTTCAACGAGACTGGCATCTCGCCCGTGCCGCTGATGCGGTCCTTGACCGACGTGTCGAGCGAGAGGTTGAAGCTCTGCATGACAGAGTCGAAGTTGGACTTATTGACATCGATCGGTTGGCGATCCTCGATGGGACGCTTGTCGTCCTTCATCGAATAATCGCCCATCACCAACATGCGGAACGGCAGCTCCGGCTCGGCTCCGCCGCGCAGCGCGTCAGAGATGACGATGTTTACTCGCGACTCCCGAGCTTTAGACGGTCCTTTTGCCATAGCAGGCTCCTCTTGATATTGGCATCGTCACTGACTACTGACTCGCCGGCTCCGCGGCCAAGGCTGCCAGCGGATCCAATTGACATAACCACGCGAATGCCTCGCGCACGCCCGCCAGGGCCTCGGGTGTCGGGCTCTTCTCGGCAGCCGTCAGGCCCCGGCGACAACGGTACAAAGTCTGCGCGACGTCCACCGCCAACGCAGGTTCCCAGTCCTCAATGTGGTAACGCTGCAACTCTCCATAACAATCTTCGAGCAGCGGCGCCGCCAAGTTTAGTCGTTTCGCGTCATAGCACAATTGCGCGAGCCGCACCTTCCATAGGAAGCGGTCGCGACGCTGTGAACACTCGGCCAACCCGGTCTGTAATCTTTTGACGGCGTCGGTGAGTTTACCGCTGCCGGCGAGCTTCTTGGCTTCCTCAGTGGCTTCGATCAGCTTGCCGTCGGCGGCACCACCACCGCCGCCGCCGCCACCACCGGCCGGTTGAACCACCTCGGCCTCGATCCACATCTTGGTTTCGCCGCTGCATAGCGGTTGGCCACCGCGGAAGTTCAACTCGTAGATGCCGTTGCCGACGCGGTTGATGAGCCCGGCGAGCGTGCCAATTACCGTGTGACGGGCTTTTTCGAACTTCGGGCCAAGGCCTTGCATCGCGGCGCAGGTGTAACGCTGCAAGTCGAGCCACAGCGGGTCATTAGCGCGGAAGGCCGCCTCGGAGCCGTTCAACAGGTGCTCCCACAAGCCGTTGTTGAACTGGTGGTCGAGCGCTTCGACGGTGGTCTTCTCGGGCGGTTCGATTTGCGTACGGGCGGCATCGGAGGTCGGAAGCTCGATCTTCGACCACTTCACCAGACGCGTCAGGCCGTATGAGATCGGATCAGTCGGATCGCTCTTGCGGATGAAGGTCGCGGCCGCGAGCGCGGCGTTCACGGCGCCGGAGAGGTCCTCGATGGCACCGGCGGTAAACCCGCCACCGCCGGACGGTGCCGCCGGCGCTGCGCCTGCCGTCGGAGGTGCCGCGGCCGTGGCCGGCTCGGCCTGCTTGGGACGCTGGCCGGCCAAGTCCTTTATCTTGCGCTTGAACTTACCGAAGTCCGGCGCGTCGTCGGGCATCTTTTCGGTAAGCAGTGTGGTCAGCTTTTCGAGACGCTCCACGCACAGGTCGATGGCGTCAAAATCGTTCGGCTGGGGCGGCGCGTCACGAAGCCAGTTGGCGTCGACAAGACGTTCGGTGAAGGACTCGATGCGGTTCTTGCGGCGACGCGGACGCGCGGGGAAGAGGTTGTCCCAGAAAGTCTCCGTCAGGCCGGCGAAGAGGCCGAAGGCGGCGGCCAGACCGCCGTAGCGGTACTTCTTGAAGAGCGTATACGCCAGCGCGACCGCCATCTCCACGTCCTTGGACTTCGACCGCAACGTGTTCTGGCTGCCTTGCTCGATGGCGTACCAATCCGGGTCGCCTAGGTCGATGCGATCGAGCTTGGCGATCTCGCCGCAGACAGCCATGTACTCTTCGTCGTCGGCGATGTCCTGGCCGCCCGGCGCGTCGTCTGAAATCGGCTTGGTGCCGAGTTCCAGGATTGGTGTTTCGTCAAAGTCTGCCATCGCGCCCGTTCGGCCTCGCTAACGAATGCCGCATCTATCGCCGGGAAGACCATGTCTCCCGGCGTTGTGTTCGAAGTGCCCGTTTGCCCGGTCTGCCCTAGGCATCGGGATTGTCGCCATGCCACGGCATAACCGTGGCACACCGACGCCCCGTTGTTGCCGGCCAGATGGAAACACCGGCGGCATTTCACCCGGGAGAAAGTGTAGGGGAGAATCACCTCTGCCCGCCATCGGATTTTGCCCGCGATCGTTCATAAGTCAAGTCATTGCTGCGGATTCCACAAAGTCTGCCCATTGTTCGGGCGCGCGCACGGAGTCGTGTTGCGGAGGCGTCGCATCGCTGTCCGACGCCGCCAGCGCGCACATATCGTCAACGTAGCCGAGGCTGCTGGCCTCGGGAGTCATGAGCACGAAATCTTCCGGCACAACCTCGCGCGCGATGACGCTCAGATGCCCGACCGCGCCATCGCCATCCGTTGAGAAAAGCAACGACAGGAAGCGGTGTTCGATGTCCATGCGCTGTTCAAGCCAGCGCAGCCAACCGGCGATCTGCGCCTCCTGCGGTAATCTCAGCGCCAGCGGCAGCCGCAAGGTCGGATCAAAGTGCTCGTCCTCGCAACGCGCGATGTCATCCCCCCACCGGCATGCCAGCCGATACCAGGCGGCGAGGTCATCTGTCTGGAGACAGGCCTGGGTGGCTTTGAACCAATCGGCGAACGCCAGCGCGCGAGCTTCCTGCAACCAAGCCGCCCCCTGACCGTTGTCGATCACGGCCAGATCGAGTTCCTCGGCGCCGAACGCATCTTCGAACCGGCCCGGCGCGTTCATGAAGCGCACCACTTTGTCACGCAGATGGCTCAGCCCGCCGAGCACCTGAAGGCCGACGCCCACTCGCTCGCTGGTCGGGCCGGGCCACGCCGGACTTGGGACGGCGGCGTAGAAGCACAGCGGAAAAGGACGCCCGCGCATGTCGCCGCCGAAGTCCTGGATCGTCGCGAACACGGTCATGTGCGACTTGGGTAGCCGTAGGATGCAACTGGCGTCCGGTACGTGCGCCGATCTACCGTGTCGCCGACCGACATACGCCTCGTAGCCTTTGAGGATCCAGTCGTTGAATTCGACGGCCCAATCCTCGTCGGTGGCTGAGCTGTAGTAGTCGGCATAGGTCGGCAGCTTGCCAAACCAGCGCACGCGCGGATCGCTCTTGCCCTTGGCGGTCTTTGACTTGAAGAGATTCATCCAGCTCATGATGCACGCTGCGATGTTGGATGCCGGGGGCTGTGACGGTAAGGCCGTAATGCCCCGTGATACGCCTCGCACAAAGGCTCGCTGGTCACGAACTCTACAATGCCCGACTGTACTGCCAATACTCGGCACGGCCGGATACGGCACCGCGGTGCCATGGTCCAGCCGTTCGAGTTGTCCATCACGACAGTGGCGCTCGGATAACCGCCGAGCACCGCACTAGTTGCCCGACGCCGGGCTCAACGGCTGAATCGGCGCGGGCAGATTTCGCTCGGCCGGCAGATGGAAGATAAACTTCTCACCGACGGTGCGCTTGTCCTGCGGGATGCGTGTCAGCAGTTGCTCCTGCTGCACTTCCTTGAACTTGTCGCCCAGATCGACGCCATGGGAGACAACCCAGTTGCCGTCCGAGTAGTTGCCATAGCGATGTAAATAGGCACAGAACGACAGCGGGGCGGGTGCTCCGAGCGCCGTGCCGCTAATTCGCGGATAGTGGAAGTCCTGCCCCTCGGGCTGGATGCCGTCCACCAGTTCGAAGGTGAGCTCTTGCACCTGCGGGCGGCGCCACTCCCACACGCAGCGAATGCTGCGGGACTGTCCACGCTCGGTCGTGCGGAATTCGAGGCCCGCATCGCCCGTGTCGGGCAGCCGCAACCCCAGTGTCAGCCGCACCTTCGTGTAGTAGAACTGTGCCCGGTCGCTGACCTGCTGCTTGCCATATGGCTCAACCAGCGGATCGTCATTCCAGACCTCGACGTCCAGCGGCGTCGGACTGCCGATGAACTTCTGCCACTGATCGCACGAACTAATGAACGTGCGGCGGGTCTGGTGGATGGCGTCATCGGGCAGCCCCTTGTCGAGTTCGCTTAGGGCTCCATTCGCCCGCTGGACCGCGGCCAGAAAACTCGTGAACGTGTCGAAGTTCACCGTCTCCAGCGCGGTCAGGCCGGTGCCGGACGGGTTGGTGTACGGCCAGCCCTCGTATGTCGCCTGTGACTGAAGAGCGTTGGACTGAATGCCGTGGAAGATGTTCGTCAGTTCGGCGTTCAGCACGTTCTGGGCTCTCTGCTCCAACTGCACGAGCGCGCCGGTCATGCTCTCATCGCTGAGGTTCGTTTCGACACGCAGGTTCGCAATCGCGCCCCACGAGATCGGTTGGGCCTTCGATACGGGGTCGTCCGGACCGAAGCGGCGCGGCAAGACAGCTACGTTGCCAACAGCGCTGGACCAGTTGCTCCAGGCGTCGGCGAACTCGTTGGCGACAGCATCCCACGGTTGCGCATTCGGCGGCAGCGTGCTGCCGGCGGTGGCCTCGCTGGCAAACGATCCGTGGCCCCAGTAGTCGCGAATGGCGGATGCATATGTTCCGCCGACCAGACGCTTCTGACGTCCGTAGAACTCATCCTGTTGGTCGAGCCACCAGCCGCCGTTGGGCATGTATGTCGCCCATCGCACGGCACGGAGCACCTCGCTCAGCGCCGGCTGCAACTCGTCGCGGACCGCCGCGCGAGCGTCGCCGCGCGTCGCGCCGGTCTTGAACTGTTCGGCAAACGTCTGCCACGATCCGAATTGCGAGACTTTGTCGAGCGACTTGAGCTGCTTGTTGCCGTAGGCGTCGCTCCACGACTTCACGTATTGCTGGCAGTAGTTCTGCCAGGCGGTTTGCACCAGGTCGGCACAACGCTGGTTTAGGGGTGTCGAGTCGGTTTCGCGTTCGAGGTAGTACTGCGGGCCGAAATCGTTCAGGAAGCGGATGAGCTGCACTGTCTCCATTGCGCGGGCGTTCAGGAAGTCAGCCGTCGCACAGACCGGGATGTTGGTCGTGCCGGCCAAGTCCGCCGGTGCCGGCGGCTTGTCGGCGGGCTCGGTGACAGTGACCGGCGGGGCGGCGGGTTGCGCGGCGCCGGGGCCGATGACCGGCGGCGGTCCACCGGGACGCGTGGGCTCTTCCGTGGAGGGTTCGGTCGTTTCAGTTGGTGCCGGTGTCGCACGCGTGATGGCTGGCATGGCGATGTAATAGGCCGAACGCTGCGAGTCACGCCACTCGTTGGCCAGTTCGGCCGTGCCCCACGTGCCGAGCGTGCCGAGCCGCGTTTCGATCGAACGCAGCAGCACCGTGCCCTCGCCCATGCGGACGAGGTCGAGGTAAGTCGCATCGAGCTTGGCGAGTTGGTCCGGAACCCAACCGGCGTTGAGCTTGGCGAACTGGCTGGCATCGGTGCGCGACCCGGCCGCGCCGTCCTGCGGGTAGAGAATCGCCTGTAGCGACGCGATCCACTCGGCGGCTGTCGCGGCTTCGAGCTTGCCCGCATCGAGCGCGCCGAGCTTGGTGTTGATCTTGTCGAGCACCGGCATGATCACGCCGGTGAGATCGGTGCTGAGCGTCAGCACGTCATCGCGTGGTGCGTCGCCAGCGCGGTTGACGGCGATGATGTGGGCATACATCTCATCGACTTCGCGGACAAGTTGGCCGAAGTCGGTGAAGTACTTGTCGTAGTAGCCCATGGAGGCCAGGCCGGCGGCCTTCATGCTATCCGCGAGCACGAGATCGAGCCCACGCAACTCGGCGCCGCGCCCGGTACTGAGCGTGCCGATCGTTACGACGATCGGATCATCCGCGGGCGGCATCTCACCGCCGAGGCATTGGGCGTAGGCGTTGGTGAGCGACTCCTGGTAGTTGGTCCAGACGGCGCGCTGACCCATCAGTAGGTCACGCAGGCTAGGGATGCGCAAAAAACCCGTGCCCTGCTTGAGGCGCCACTGGCACTCGGCGATGGCGGCCGTCAGACGCCCGTGGTCGTCGCCGAACTTCTGGGCGAACGCGACCAGTGACTCTCGCGTGCCGATCGGCGAGCCGGCGGAGTTGACACAGGCCAGGTATGAATCCTGAATCTCGGCGCACAGCGCGCGGATGCGATCCCACTCGCGAATGGCGGGATTCGGATTGTCATCGCCGAGCCGCGCGTAGCGTTCGAGATAGCCGTGCAGGTTGGCGATGGCGACTTCGACCGTGGACGGCGGGTCGAAGGGCTCCAGATCCTCGATTTCATGGTGCAGATAGCGCGCCGGGTTGCCCCAATTCGCCGTGCGGATGGTCGAAAAGTAAGTCGGCGCCTGTTCGTCGGTCAGCTTCTCGGTCTCCTGGGCCGGCCCGCTCATCTCCACGTCGATGAGCACGGCGCTGAGCCGGCTGAAGCTGTCGTGGTCGATGTGGTCGGGCAGCTCTTCCTGGGTAGAGCAGCCGTACCAGACGAGGTACTCA
>JAFGRR010000004.1 GCA_016935035.1 Phycisphaerae bacterium
ACTAGCATGTAATCACCTGATGCTTCGTCTGTTCATCCGGGTTGGGTGGCCGCATCCGAGTGGCTGTTTCACGTGAAACACGTTTATTCTGGGACGGGAAAGATGCCAGCCTCGTACCCGACGGCGTTCTCCGTTCCGCGCCCGGCCATTCCCGGCACCTCCGCACTCGTCGTGTGGCTCAATTCGATGTATCCCTGCGCCCCTACCGCATGCATCGCCCCGATCAAAGCCGCCACGGCCCCCGCACCGCACGCATTCCTGTTTGCGGCTGCCTGCTCGATAACGCCGGCCTCATCCATGGCGGCGATTCGCTCTATGAACTGCCGGTCGTTGACATTCTTTGCCCACCGTACCCCCTCTTCTCCTAGCCCTGCCGGCACGTAGCCAAAAGCCGGGCCGTAGTGCGTCAAATCCGTGGACGCCACATAGGCCGCCTTGCGCGAGAGCCTCTTGCACGCCCCGGCGACCTCACGTCCGACCTGCCCGGCCCTCTTTGATGGACGGACCGTGATCGGTAGGATTGCCACATTGGGGAGCTTGAACTGAATCATTGGTAGCAGAACCTCGATCGAGTGCTCCTGTCGATGCCCCGAAGTGTTGGCGCAAATGAGCTCGGACGTCCGCAATTCCTTTACCAACTCGGCGTCAATCGCGCTTAGGCCCAGCGGTGACTGCCAATGGCCGGTCGGATACAGGCTCGCAGGGTTGACGTCCGCCGTGTGCATGGCACCAAAGAGAACTACTGTCTCCGGTCTCGCTGCGCCAATACAGGCGATCCCCCTTGCAGCGGCAGCGCCGCTGTACACCCAGCCCGCGTGAGGCACGACCGCCCCCGTGGCCGGCTGTGGCTGAATTCCGGCGAAGAACCCCTCCAACATCTCGCGGCAGGCCGCCGCATCGGATGGATAGAATTGTCCAGCGCGGCATGGTGTGCGAACGGCAGGCATGGCGGCTACTCCAGTTGCGGCTCGGCCCCCAGCTTCTTCGCGATGCGATCAAACTCATCCAAGCCACTGTAATGGATCACTATGCGACCGGAGTTCTTCTTCCGGCCCGGTGTCAGCTTGACCTTCGTTCCCAGGGCTCGGCTGAGCTCAAGCTCCAATTCGCCAACGTGCCGCGACGCGCCGTCCGCTGGCGAAGGCGTCTTGCTAGCGGGTTCAGCGGTGCTCTTGATGAGTGTTTCCACCTGGCGCACGGAAAGGTTTCGTCGAACAGCCAGGCGTGCAATCGCCAGTTGCCGTTGGGGATCGGAGATACCGGCAATGGCGCGTGCCTGGCCCATGCCGAGATCGCCCGTGTTGACCATCTGCTGAATCTCCTCACCTAAGCTCAGCAAACGCACATAGTTGGCGACATTCGCCCGGCTCTGCGAGAGGCGTTCAGCGAGCGCCTCAACGCTTGCGTTGACGTCCGCAAGATAGGCGCGATAGGCACGGGCGCGCTCAAGCGGGTTAAGATCCTCACGCTGCAAGTTCTCGATCAACGCGAGTTCGAGTGCCTGCACGTCGGTGCACTGGCGAACGATGGCCGGCAATGTGGCCAAGCCGGCCCGCTGCGCGGCGCGCCAGCGGCGTTCGCCGGCCACGAGTTCGAAGCGGTCGCGACCAATCTCGCGGACAACCACCGGCTGCACGAAGCCGTGTGTTCGGATTGACTCAGCCAGTTGCGCGAGGGAGTCGTCGTTGAACTCAGTCCGTGGTTGCCGCGTGTTCGGCCGAATGTGGTCCGTCGCTATCTCACGTGCACCAGCGGGAGGCGCGCTGCCGGGCTGATCGGCCGTCGGTGGTGCCGGATGACTAGGCGAGCGGGACGCTGTAACGAGGGCGCTCAAGCCCTTGCCAAGACGAGGTGTCGGCTTCGACATGATATCCTCCAGAAGGTGGACGCCAGTAGGCGCTTGATTGTTGAGAATGTCAACTGTCAGGCGCAACGTGCCTTGTTGGAAATGCAGGGTTTTCACGGTGGATAAGCTGTGGCAAACTCGGTGCCGAGAACGCTTAAGGCGTTTGTGATACAGGAGTTGTAGTCTAGGGTGTTTCGCGGGATGAATCGAGAACTGACAGCAACCGGCGTGCCTCTTTGCGTACGTGAGGAGAGGTGGCGGCCTTGTTGAGGGAGCGTAGCTCAGAAACTCCGCCTTCTGTATCGCCTTGTACACAAAGGACTTGTGCGTGAATCAGACGTGCCCACTCAAGCTGCCAGGTCTGTGGACGCGTGTCTACCTGATCAGACTGAGCCTGATCTAGTAACCAGGATGCGTGTTCATCGGCGACGTCTAGTGTACCTAGCGCCGCTAGGAGGCGAGCGGCCATGACGCGGTAGTCGCAGTTCTCGGGATCGTCCGCCAGCAGCGGCTGGAGCAGTGTCCACGCCTCGGCGTAGCGATCGGCGGTAAAGGCGTTCACGGCGTCGAGCCAGATGTCGTCCGCCGGCCGCGTTGTAACCGTCTTGGCCTGTGGGCCAAGACGCGGCGGAATGTCCATGTGCGTGACGGCGTCGTCGGCACGCCGGTCGGCGGGCGACACGGGAGCAACTTCGACCATGCGAATGTCGTCGAACCAACACGTGCCAGCCGGCCAGAATGCCCAGAGTTTCACGCGCAGATATTCGATGCGGTGTTCATGATCGCTAAAGACATTGGTTGGGATGATCTCAAAGTCGAGCGTGAAAGCTGTCCAGTCATCCGTCGGCGCAATGTCCTTGCGCATCTGGTAAACCTGATCCTCGAACGTCTTCATCTCACCATCGACGCGGCGGCGCACGTTCGCATAGCCCTTGATGAAGACTTTCATGGCGGGGCCGGCGGATTTGGTGAAGCCGGTGCACTGATAGCGGGTGTTAGGCTTGAATTGAATCTTCTCGCCGAGCAAGTCAACACCATAGCCGCCCATTAGTGTTTCATCGCCGGTCATTTCAATGACGCGGCCGCGTGGACGCGGCGTTGTGATGAGGCGGACGTTGTCTGGATGCTCGGTTGTCCAACCAACGGGGAGGCCTGTGCGCGGGGCGACGGATTCGAAGGCACCGTTGCGCACGAGGTTGCGCGGCTTGGGCGCGGGACGCGTACTTGGTTGCGATGCTGGCTGGGTAGCAGGGGGAGGAGCAGTGTCCTGTGCAGTAGTAGCTCGGAATGTGCCTACGGCAAGCAGGAGTGCGCCAAGCGTGGCGAATATGCGATGGAAAGGGTATCGAGCGCCGTTGTGCAGGCGGGACAAAAGACGTGAACCTGCTGATAGCCGTGCGACCGTCCGGGCTGAAGCCCGGGGCTCTTCCATGCAAAGCGTCGTAACGAAGTCAGTCAGAGGCATTGGCGGTATCGCGTGCTTGTTGGCATTCACGGATCTTGTCATCGATGCGTTCATAAAACTCTGAGTACGTGAACTCCTGGCTGATGCGTGCGAATTGCAGCATGGCTTCGTCATAGCGTTTGAGTGCCATGAGGCAATTGGCACGCAACCAGACGGCCTCGGGCACGTGGATAGCCTTGGGTGCGACGCGCTCGGCTAGTTCCAGATAACGCAGCGCGAGCGGACTGGGATGCTCGATGAAGAGCACCTTGCCGCGCAGGAAGAAAGTGTAGCCCTCGAGCTTCTGTACCGGCGACTCGTCCTCCCAGCGATCGAGCCAGCGCCGCGCCCACTCGTATTCGCCGCGCGACATGAGATCGGTGACCAGGTACGGATTGCTGCCGGCCTTGGCCAGGACTTCGGGTTGGTCGACTGGGCGGCGTTCGCGTGGCGGGATGGCGCGGTACAGCCGCTCAGCATCGTCGAATGCGCCATTGAGTAGGGCGACATCCGCCAGCCCGATCTGGCAGTGACGAGCCAGGTCGCGCATAGCGGGGCGATCGTTGCCCTTCAGTTCATTGTAGACTTGTGTGTACAGTGGTGTGGCACTGGTGGGTCGTGCGAGGTGCCATGTCAACAGGTCGGCGCGCGCGACAGTAGCACACTGACGATCGAATGAGCGCGCCGCCTTGCCGGCAGTGAGACGCAAGAGCGTATCGGCCGCATTCGGATCGTAGCAGGCTGGTTCGAGGGCGGCTGTCGTACCGCTGAACGCCAAGGCCGGCGCCCGCTCATCGCCAGGGAAGCGCGTGACGAACGCTGCAGCCGCGCGAGCATGCTGCGGCCAATCCTCGACCAGCCGCCAGAAGTCCGCGTACGTGGCCAGATCATCGTGGTCGAGTTTGTCAGCGTCATAGCCGGCGGCGGCGGTGCGGTATTGCTCCTCCGTACCGTAGTTGAAATACGCTGCCACGACATCGACGGCGAAGAGCCGGGGGGCACATGTGACCGAGTCCCCATGGCCACGTTCGTCAGCGACGGTCAGTGTGATCTGCGGCCGGCCGAGGCGGAAGTAGACGTGCTCAACCTCGGAGCCGGCAGCGTTCAGCCCATCGCCGAATGACCACTGTGCACTGGCGATCTTGCCGCGCTCGGCTTGGCTGCGGTCGGTGCAGCGGACCAGCGTTGCCTGGAGGCCTTTGGAGTCGGGGGCCCAGAAGGTGTTGAGGACCTGAACATCCGGGACGGCGAAGACGTGCTGGTTACGGGCTTCGTACTGCGCGACGCCGGCCGTGCGGACCGCCGGCCACTGCTGGCGTGGAATAGCTGAGTAGCGGTCGTCATCTGGCGGTTTCCAGCCAACGAAAGCCATCTGGCCGCCGTCACCTTCCTCGTGGTAGTACTCGACGTGCACTATGCCCTCGGTCAGGCGGACGACGCCACTGTGCTCACCTCGCTCGGAGCCCTCGAAGCTGTGCGCCCCGGGCCATTCGACAACCAGGCGGTTGTTGATGTAAAGCCAACTACCATCATCGCTTACGGTGCAGAAGCCATATTCGCCCGCATTGTCAATCCGCAAGTAGGCATCGTAGACGCTGAGGTACTCCTCGCTGCTGCCGAAGGGGTTGAAACCATCGGAGATGGCAGGGCGATAGGCGGCGCCTTCGAGTTCGGACCGCCGGAGCAAGGCTCGGAATGCTCCGATCGTCTCGGGGTGTCCTGAACGAGCCTTGCGATAGATGCGCAGCAGAACGCCACGCTCAGGCTGCCACGGCCCAGAGGTCACGGGCCGTGGATTGTCCGGCACTTGACCGATGTCGGCCAGTTGAGCCTCGATGCGCGCGATTTGCCGCTCGTGGCTGCGAGCGGTGGCATCCTGGCCGGAGGCTTCGGCCTCGGCCAAGTTGCGGCGGCGCTCGGCCAGTTGTTCTTCGAGTGGGCGACGACGAGCGGCGATCTGCTCACGCTGGCGCTGACGTTCGGACCACGCCTCGCGCGCCTCCTGCTGAGCCTGGCGATCCGGGTAGTTGGTCTGACTCTCACGCGCCGACGAGTTTCCGTAGTAGAGCCACACAGTGGACGCCTCGTCGGGCGGGACCTGAAAACGGAGTGTCGTGTTCAGCAGTGGGTCGTGATGCAGAATGTCGAAGGGGCGCAGCCGGCCGGCCGCATCCACGACACGAAGGTCACGGCCATCGTCGGCGGACCGGCTGGCGGTGTTTACCGTGACGGTCGCTACGTCGCCTGGGCCGGCGGGACACTCGATATGGGCGCGATAGTCCCACTTCGAGTCCCACCAGTCGTCGGGGTCGGCAACGGCGGGGGAGATCGACAGCAGGAGTGCCAGAAACGCGATGGCCG
>JAFGRR010000602.1 GCA_016935035.1 Phycisphaerae bacterium
CAGAAGCTGGCCTCGGCGCTGGTCCAGGAATGGTGCGACGAGGTGCTGTTCGCCACGTACCGCATCCACACCAAGGTCAACAACGAGGGTTTTGACCGCAAGCGCGTCCAGGGCATCGGTACCGGTGAGCGGATCCTTCGGACCACCGAGCGGCCCGCACACGTGGCCAAGAACCGCCTGAACCTGCCCGACGAATTCCCCCTCGACTATTCGCTATACGCCGCGTTCGCCCGCGGCGAGAACCCGCTGTCCGAGACCACTGAACCCACGGAGAAAGGAGTCTGATCGTGCCAAACCTCGGCAATTTCAACGCCAACGACGTCGATCCGAACTTCGCCTTCGAGCCCATCCCGGCCGGCAAGTACCTCGCGGTGATCACCGAGAGCGAGATGAAGGCCACCAAGTCGGGCGTTGGCCAGTACCTGCAGTTCACCTTCCAGGTGATCGAGGGCGAGTATCAGGGTCGTCTGGTCTGGGCTCGGCTCAACCTCGACAACCCCAACGCCACGACGGTCAAGATCGCGCGGGCCGAGCTGTCGGCGATCTGTCGCGCGGTCGGCGTGCTGGCGCCCAAGGACAGCGTTGAGCTGCACAACCTGCCGCTGGTCATCACCGTCGGGCACAAGAAGAGAGCCGACAACGATGAGCTGGTCAACGTCCTCAAGGCATACGCCAAGAAGGAAGCGGTCACGTCGCGAGCGCCCGCTACCGCCGGCACGAACACACCGCCCTGGAAGCGCTAAGGGGACCCGATGCTGCTGACGCTTCCGTATCCGCCCTCCGTCAATCACTACTGGCGTCATTTTCGGGGGCGCGTGCTGATCAGCCGGGAGGGTCGGGCGTACCGCAAGGTGGTCGTGGCCCTCCTGGCCGGCAGCGGCAATCACTGGCCATCCGATGCCCGGCTGGCGCTGTGCATGGATGTGTATCCGCCGGACCGACGCAGGCGGGATCTCGATAACGCGCAAAAGGCAAGTCTTGATTCGATTGAGCATGCCGGCGTGTACGCGGATGACGGTCAGATTGATCTGTTAATCACCCGGCGTTGCGAGCCAGTCAAAGGCGGCAAGCTGATTGTCCGGATCGATTCGCTGCCGCTGCGCCTCTGTCCGCTCTGCGGCGCCGCCATGCATGAGGAGACCGACTGAATGATGCTCACCCGCGGGCGCATGTATATCGCCGGCCCGATGACCGGCATTCCGGAGCACAACTTCTCGGCGTTTCACGCCGCGGCCGAACGGTTCCGGCAGGCCGGCTGGGACGTGGCCAACCCAGCCGAGAACTTCGGCGGGCGCACGGATCTGCCGCGAACGACGTATCTCCGCAGCGACGTGGCCATGCTGGCCCAGTGCGATGCGATCGCGTTGCTACCTGGCTGGCAACTGTCGGCCGGCGCGACACTCGAGGCGGTCATCGCTTGCGAGCTCGGCCTGCGCGTTTTCGATGCGGCCACCGGCGAGCCTATGCCCGAAGTTCTGCGAACCTCGTATGCAGCCGAGAGCGACCGCGGCTCGATCCTGGATTGCGCCCGGGCCCTGACCGACGGCAATCGGCAGGCGGACTACGGCCATCCGCGTGACGACTTCGAGCGGACCGCGTCGATGTGGACCGGCATCCTGCGCAGCAAGCTCACGGCCGAGCAGCGAATCACCGCCGACGAGATCCCGCTGTGCATGATCGCGGTCAAGCTCGCCCGACAGGCACACCGGCACAAGCGGGACAACCTCGTCGACATCGCCGGCTACGCCCGGACGGCCGCCATGGTTGCCGGAGAGGAATGATGGCCAAGGCCCACAGCAAGACCATGCTGGCGTTCGGCGATGTGCACATCCCGCACCAGAGCCCGAAGGCCCTCGAGATCTTCTGTCGCGCGGCCGAACGGATCCGGCCGGATCTGATCGTTTGCCTGGGCGATCTGCTGGACTGCGGCCAGTTCTCGACGCATCCGCCGACGTACGGTGTGCCGGAGACGGATTACGTCGATGACCTGCGGCAGGCCAACGCGCTGCTCGATCGGCTGCAGCGCATCGGCAAGCAGCTCGTGATGGTCGAGGGCAATCACGAATATCGACTCGACCGCTGGGCGGCGATGGCCGCCGAGGGTCGCGGCGCCTATTCGATGCTCGCGCCACGTCTCCAGCTCACCCGAAAGCGCAAACGCTTCACGTACGTACCCTATGGCTCGGCCGACGGCCGCTATCCGCACTACGCAATCAACTCACGGATCATCGCCGTGCACGGCTGGTCGCACGCCCGGCATGCAACGAAGAACCACCTGCAGATCAGCCAGGGTAAGAGCGTGCTGCATGCCCATTCGCACCGTGCCGATGCCTGCATCATCCAGAACATCTGGTCGCCCGGAGGCATTGTCCAGGCCCGCAGTGCGGGCTGTCTCTGTAAGCCGATCCCGCTTTACGGCACGGGTCGCCCCGTCGAGTGGGTCAACGCCTTCATCCTCGGCTACCTCGGCCGACGCAGCGATACGCTCTATACGATCCCGATTCTGGACAACCGCTGCATCCTGCCGGACGGCGTCGAGGTGGTCGCGTGAATGCAGCTGCTGCGTCGAGCACCATCGCACTGCGAGACTACCAGCGCGAGGCGGTCGAGGCGGTCTATGCGCATCTGCGGAGCCGGGACGACAATCCCTGCGTAGTCTTGCCGACCGCGGCGGGCAAGAGCTGGATCATCGCCCAGATCTGCAGCGATGCGGTCGAGCGCTGGCAAGGGCGTGTGCTCGTACTGGCGCACGTGAAGGAACTGCTCGAGCAGACCGCCGAAAAGCTGCGGATCATGGCCCCCGCGCTGCCGATCGGGATCTACTCGGCCGGCCTCAAGCGGCGCGACCTCGGCTACGCGGTGACGATCGCCAGCATCCAGAGCGTCTACACCAAGGCCTGCGACCTGGGCCCGATCGACCTCGTGCTTGTCGATGAAGCACACCGGATCAGCCCCGACGGCGAAAGTGCTTACCGCACACTCCTGACCGACCTCAAGACGGTCAACCCGAACATGCGTGTGATCGGCCTGACCGCGACACCGTTCCGGATGAAGTCGGGGATGATCTGCTCGCCGGAGAGCATCCTCAACGAGATCTGTTACGAGATCGGGATTCGGGAGCTGATCGTCCAGGGCTATCTCTGCCCGTTGCGTTCCAAAGCCGGCGTTGCCCGGGCCGACTACGACCAACTGCACATCCGCGGCGGCGAGTTCATCGCCGGCGAGGTCGAGCAGCTCATGGACGACGATGTCCTCGTCCGCGCCGCATGCCGTGAGGTCGTCAACTGCACGCAGGACCGCAACTCCGTCCTGCTCTTCGCCAGCGGGGTCCGGCACGCCCGCCACATCGTGCGGGTCTTCGAGCAAGACCACGGCCTCGAATGCGGCTTCATCTGCGGCGAAACGCTGCCGCTCGAACGCGACGCCCTGATCGATCGATTCCGACGGGGCGCGCTCAAATACCTCGTCAACGTCAATGTCCTGACCACCGGCTTCGATGCCCCGA
>JAFGRR010000603.1 GCA_016935035.1 Phycisphaerae bacterium
ACACCAAGCCCGCCTCAGCCACTACAAACGCCGCGGCTACCCACTCCGCTAAGTGCAGTTGCAGTACTAAGGCGGCGGTTCCGGCTCAGGAGTGAGTGTCCGCCGTGCGCGATTCGACGGGTGAACGCTCGGTCTGGGGGATCATCGAGTGGGTCGTTAGCCGGGTAAATGTTGACTATGATGCTCGGTTCGGGGTCAGGAGGTTGTTATGCGGTCATCTGGGCGGCGGGTCGGATGACTGATTGGATTTTTGTGGGAGTCGGCTCAGGGTTCGCGTGGATAGGCCGAACAGAGGTGGGAAGCGTCGGTGTCTTTCATCTTTGGAGTTTCGGCATGGTGGACGGGCCGCGGGGTTTCGCGGGGGCTGTGGTTCCAGGCCCGCACAGCCATAATAGCGGCGCGGGATCTCGCCAGAGGGATTTCTCCCTAACACGTTTGATCGTTGACCGTGGGGTCTTAACCAAGATTGCTGCTGCGGTATTTTTGATGGCGATGGTCGCGTTGATTGTCGGTGGTTTGGCAATAACGGGGATGCACAGCATGAGCCGTGACGCGGACGACATCTACAACCGTGGCGTCCTACCTGTTCAACAAATTGATGTGGTCAAGCTGGATATGGACCAGACGCGCCGAAACATGCTCAACTATGCGATTTCCAGCACGGACGCGTCGTTTGTCAAGTACCAGCAGGCGCTGAACGTCAACGACGCCGCCTTCGCCACCGACCTGGCGACCTACCGGGCGAACTCGAGCGATCCGTTGCTCGCCGATCAGCTCGGAGAAACCTGGGCAAAGTTTCAAGAATTACGCGACAGCGCGCTTCTGCCAGCCGCGAAGAGGAGAGACCTGGCCGGGGTGGAGAAGGCCCGCGATGGGGTGACGTTGCCTGCAGCGACCAAGGCTGGTGATATCGCCGCTCAACTCGGTGAGCGGGAAGCTGCTGATGCGAAGAGCCGTCAGCAATCGGCTGCCGACAGCGCTCGTGGCGCCCGTGCCCAAATTATGCTGATACTACTCGCGGGCGTGTTGACTGCGATCGGGTTCGCTACCTGGATAGGCCGCTCGATCCGCGGCAGCGTGCGTAAGGTGTCCTTCGCTGTGCAAGGGCTGGCTGCCTGTGACCTAACTCGATCAGCGAACATCGACTCCCGCGACGAACTCGGTGTCATGGGCCGCGACCTAGACCAGGCGATCACCGCGGTGGCCGATACCGTGTCGGACCTGGCCGGCACCGCGACCGCGCTGTCCACGGCGGCGTTGCAGCTGTCGAAGGTTAGCGACGAGTTAAACACCGGCGCCGGCGAGGCCTCGGGCAGAGCCGGCTCGGCTGCGAACGCGGCCGAGCAGATTAGCAGCAACGTTCAGTCAGTGGCCGCCGGATCTGAACAGATGACCGCTTCCATTCGTGAGATTGCTACGACATCGACGCAGGCCGCCCAGGTCGCGAGCGAGTCGATGGAGATCGCCAGGACCACCAGCGCTCAAATCTCTGAACTCGGTCAGGCAAGTACGGAGATCGGCGATGTCGTCAAGCTGATCACGTCCATCGCCGAACAGACTAATCTGCTCGCGCTCAACGCCACCATCGAAGCGGCCCGCGCTGGCGAAGCAGGTAAGGGTTTCGCGGTGGTCGCCTCCGAAGTCAAAGACTTGGCCCAAGAGACCGCCCGAGCTACCGAGGACATTACCGTAAAGATTCTCGCTATTCAGCAACGCAGCGCCGGTGCCAGTACCGCGATCGCCCGCATCGAACAGGTGATCGGGCAAATCAGTGACTACAGCACCACCATCGCCTCCGCTGTCGAAGAACAATCCGCGACCACCAACGAGATGGCTCGATCCATCAGCGACGCCGCCCGCAGCAGCGGCCAGGTGCAAGCGAGCTTCGCAGCCGTGTCGGAGGTGACAGAGGCAACCTCGGACGCCGCCCGATCAAGTAAAGAGGCTGCCGACGACCTGTCCGCGCTCGCTGTGAAACTTAACGCACTCGTCGGCCGGTTCAGCTACTAAACAGCGAAGTCGAGGATATCGAGCGCTACTACCGTGACGAGGACTGATGACCAACGACCCGTATCACATGCGACGCCCGGATTTGCCCGAAGCGAAAGCGGCGGTAGAGCGGCTTTACGGTCAAACATCCCGAACTGTATGGCAGGGACTGCTCGCAAAGGCGGTCCTCACGGGGCATGAGACGGCACCAGAGGCCGTTGAACGGCTCGCACGCACGATGATGGCGGACGACTCAGCCCTCGCTCTGTGCGGACGCAGTCTCCTCATTCGTCTCAAAACCCACGAATATCTGCTCGCCGCCGCGGCCGCCGTCACCAAGGCGCGTTAACCGACGACCGACCTCGGAGAAAAGACATGCCGACCGACCTCGAAATCCTTGCCGACCTCGACCGCCTCACCGCGATGGCCGCGTATAACCTGTTTGACTCGGACCTCGCCGTCGAGCTACAGCAGATTTGCCAGCAGAGCGCCGAACGGTTGAACATGCCTATGAGCGCCGTGCAGGCTGTCCTTGACACGGCGACGGCGACTCTAGCGACCAACGCTGGAGAGGCCGACTTTTTATCCGCCATCGGCGGCGCGCCCAACGAGTTCGCCTTCTGCCCGCGCGTTGTTATCGACGCCGCCCCCTACACTCGCGCGGACCTCACCAAAGATGCCGAACACGACCACAACCCGGCCGTAACAGCAGGGCTCATACGATCGTACGCCGGTGTTCCACTCGTATTGCCTTCCGGCCATATCCTCGGCAGCCACTGCGTGATGGCCTCCACTACCCAAACTTTCACTGACGCCGACATCACCGATTTGAGCGAATCGGCAGCACAGATTGTCAAGACTATTTGCCGATACAGTGCCAGTCCGGCCTAATCCTCGGAATTAACACCTAAGCCGTCTAGGCGGCTGGCGGCAGCGTGGCTAAACCGAGGTCGGCGCACAACGACACGCTGTACAACATGCGGCGCCGCCAAAGGCTCTGCGCAGCTCCCCAGCCGCCAGCAGACATCCGCCGTTTCGCGACGATCACGTTGTGTGCGTGGCGGTCAGTTATGGCGTCTGGTTGCCGATCAGGTATCTAGAGCCCTTTTAGCGTAGGAATGCTTAAGCCGGGCTACCCCGATTAAGGCAGATCAGCATGAGCGATATAGAGATCGAGACTGGGAAAAAGGGGCGATGGGGGCCTGCTGTACTCTTGGTGGCCGTAGTCTTGGCCGCCGGCGTAGCAGCATCCGTAACGCTTGCGGGTGCGGCACTGCGCGCGGAGCAACGATACGCCGGCCAACTGATGGATCGCTATGCCGCGGACGTGAGCGCCGCACTCACCGACGAAGTCGACCGCTACGGCCAGACATTGTCCGATATCGCCGCCGCCGTTGCCGCTCAACCCCATCTCACGGCAACCTCATTCGCCCGCATGACTCAGGGACTGAACACCGAACGTCTACCCGGTGCAGGCGGCATTGGCTTCGTCGTACCGACAACAACCCGTGATATCGGTGCTGCCCAAGCTATCTGGCGCGCTCGCGGGGCTCAACAACTGCGGTTGACCGCATACGGGTCCAGCGTCGAGCATAATTTCGTTATCTTTCAACGACTTTTCGACGGGGGAACCCCACATACCGGTTTGGACCTTAACAGAAGCCCAGAAGCCACGACAGCAATGTACGCCGCACGCGATGGGGGAACCTTTGCCGTCAGTCCTCCGTACATTCTATTACGCGATCGAGTCCTGCCCGCCGCCCAGCAGCAGACATCGGTCGTGCTGGCCGCCCCCATCCATGACGGAGTCGAAGCTTCGACCAAGAACCTCATGGGATGGATCGTCATGTCCGTGCGAGGCAGCGACTTCCTCACCCAAAGCCTGCACGCGCGTTCTCAAGGGACCGTCCGTGTCACCCTGACCGACCCCGCCGAACGCCGTACCGCTATCGCTCGAGCGACACCGGGCGCCGCGGCATATGACGACGCCATGACTCGGGAGCGGACACTGACCGTAGGTCAGCGCCACTGGCAGTTGACCGTCACTCCCACGACACGACTGCTGAGCACCACTGATCGGCGTATGAGCGTGCTCGTACTCGGCGCAGGGCTGGCCGGCACTCTTCTCATCGCTGCGCTGGTCGGTGTGCTCGCCGGCTCCCGTAACCGGGCGATGGACAAAGTCGACCGTGCCACCGCAAACCTGCGAGAAGACATCGAACGCCGCCAGATCATTGAACAACGCCTCCGGGAGCGCGAGATCGAACTACAGCGACTCGCCTTCCACGACCCCCTCACCGGACTAGCCAACCGGATCCTCTTTTACGAGCGAGTCGGCCATGCCCTGCTCACCCACGCGCGTAACGGTCAG
>JAFGRR010000604.1 GCA_016935035.1 Phycisphaerae bacterium
ATCGGCGTTGGCGTGGACCGGATGGCATTGCACGAGCGCGAGGACCGCGTGTCGTTGCTGGCCACACGCCGCGCGGCTGAACGTGCCTACGCGGTCGCCGGTGTCACGCCGCAAGATATCGATCTGGCCGAGGTGCACGACTGCTTCACGATCGCGGAACTGTGCGCGACCGAGGCGCTGGGGTTCTTTGCGCCGGGGCAGGGCGGACCAGCGGCGGCTGACGGCGTCACTGCCATCGAGGGCCGCTTGCCGATCAACGCTTCTGGCGGTCTGCTGGGGCGCGGCCACCCATTCGGTGCTACCGGGCTGGCACAAGTCGTGCTTCTCGCACGCCAGTTGCGACGTGAGGCGGGGGTGCTGCAAGTCGGGAAGGCTCGGCGAGCGCTGGCCCAGAGCCTCGGTGGCTCAGGAGCGTCGAGCATCGTGACCATCCTGACCGCGGAGAAACAATGACGCGGGCAACGAACAAGGTGGCGAACCGCCGAAATGGGGCGACGCGGCGCAAGATCGTCCGCTTGTGGCGGCGTTTGCCGCGGATGGGTGGGCTTTGCGCGCGACGTTGTACCGCCTGCAACACGGTCAACTATCCGGCCGGGCCGGTGTGCCGCAAGTGCGGCGGGCGCGGGCTTGAAAACGCGCGGGTTGCGACGACCGGTCACCTCGCCACCTATACGCTTGCACAACACGGTGATGGCCAGGCGCCGACCGCCACGGGAATCATCGAGTGTGATGACGGTGCGCGTCTGCTCTGCCGGCTCGCGGATTTCGCGCCACAACGCCTGCGCGTCGGCATGCGCGTGCGTCTAGTTTTCAGACGGATGGCCATCGACACGCGTGGCGTGCCACGCTACGGCCACAAGGCCGTGCCGCTATCGCCCGATGACCACTTGGCGGGTATGACGGAGTGACGTTGTGAGCGAGATCCTCAAGACCATTCGCCACGCCCGAGCTGTCCAGCTGGTCATGCGGCGGCCCGAATGCCGCAACGCGCTGTCGCGGGAACTCGTCGATGCACTGACGACAGCGTTACGGGCGGCGGCGGATGATTCGGTGGTGCGCGGCATCGTGATACGCGGGACGCCGCCGGCGTTTTGCAGCGGCCTCGACTTGCGGGAGGTCAACGACTCCGCCGGAGCGGCATACGACACATCGCCGCTGCTCACATTGTACGAGACGATCGAGAACGCGCGTGTGCCGGTGATCGCGGCGGTCGGCGGAGCGGCGCTGGCGGGTGGGGCGGGTATCGTTACGGCCTGCGATCTCGCAGTCTTCGGCGAGTCGGCGACGATCGGCTATCCGGGGATCAAGCATGGCCTGGTGGCACCGATCGTCATGGTCTACCTGCGGCGTCTGGTCGGCGAGCGTTTCGCTCGACAGCTTCTACTGAGCGGCGCGGCGATCGACGCCGAACACGCTTTGCGCGTTGGGTTGTGCAACGCGGTTGTGCGTGATGATGAGATTACAAACTGGGCGCTGGGCGAGATCGACCAACTCGCCGAAGCGCCGGCGGATGCGGTCGCGCGGACGAAGATATTACTGAACCGTATGCGAGACGAGGTTGGCGGCAGCGCGGCCGAAGAGGTGCGGCGGCTAAGCGCGGAAGTCGACCTGACGGACGCCTCGCGCGCGAATCTGAGTGCGTTTCTGGACCGATAAGGCGGTCACCATATTTGTACTGGTTGCGTGCGCCCTTTCGATGCCGATACCATAAACCCAGCGCCGCTTACGCCAGTTGGCCGGCGGTTCAGAACAGTAGGTGCCCCGACAATACGCCGTCGATGTGTGATTGCGGCGAGCTGAGGGCGCTGCCACGGAATCTTGAGGATCACGCGAACATGACGAATCGCATTGAGCAGATCTGGGCGTTGGGGCAGGCCATCTGGTATGACAACATCAGCCGAGAACTGCTACAGTCTGGCGGGTTGCAGGAGTTGGTTGAGCGCGGTGTCGCCGGCGTAACGTCCAACCCGTCCATCTTTCAGAAATCAATCGCCAAGGGCGTTGAATACGACGAGCAGATTCGAGAACTGGCCATCGCCGGCAAGAGCGCGTTTGAAATCTACGAGGCACTCGCGCTGCGTGACATCGGGCAGGCCGCCGATCTCCTGCGGCCCGTCTTCAACGAAACGCACGGCCGTGACGGATTCGTCAGCCTCGAAGTGCGCCCGAGTCTGGCACATGACACGGCCGGCACGATCGAGGAAGGGCGGCGGCTGTTCCACTTTCTGCACCGCCCGAACGTGATGATTAAGGTCCCCGCGACCGAGGCCGGGCTGCCCGCCATCAGCACGCTGATTGGCGAGGGCATCAACGTCAACGTCACGCTGATCTTCTCGGTGCCGATGTACGAACGGGTCATCGACGCCTATCTCGAAGGGCTACGGCGATTCGGCAAAACCGGCCGACCGTTGGCGACGGTCTCGTCGGTGGCGTCGTTCTTCGTGAGCCGCATCGACACGTTGACCGACTCGCTGCTCGAGGAACGCATACAGAAGGGCCAGGATCATTTGGACGAACTGCTCGGCAAGGCCGCTGTCGCCAGCGCCAAGATCGCCTACCTGAAGTACAAGGAAATCTTCGAGGGCGAGCGGTTCGTGCCGTTCCGAGCCGACGGCGCGCGGCCGCAACGTGCCCTGTGGGCCAGCACCAGCACGAAGAACCCGGCGTATCCGGACACGAAGTACGTGGACACGCTGATCGGCGTGAACACGGTGAACACGGTGCCGCCGGACACGCTCGAAGCCGTCTGCGACCACGGCGTGGTCGCCCAGACGATCGAGCAGGATGCCGAGGGGGCGTTTGTCGCCATACGTCGCTTGCGGGAGTTCGCCGGCATCGAAATAAACGCAGTCGCGGCACAACTGCTGAACGAAGGCGTTGACGCATTCGCGGGAGCGTTCGACAAGCTGCTCAGCGTGATTGAGACGAAGAGGATCCAGTTCGCACCGGCGGCCCGCAGCGCCTGATACCGCTAGCCTGGGGGTTGTAACTGCTTGTGGCGCAAGTGTTTATAGATGGTATTTGACATATCGTGATATCTTGACATAATTAGATGTATGCTTAAAGACAACGAACTCATTCCTGAGCATCACCTGCGGCGAGTTTGCGAGACACTCCGAGCGCTGACGCACCCTGATCGGCTGAGGATCTGCGAATTGCTTTTGCGCGGCGATTGCTGCGTCGGAGAACTCGCGCGCGAGATCGCACTCAAACCCAACGTCGTCAGCCAGCACCTGAATCACCTCAAGGCCTACGGGATTGTCCGGCCGCAACGCGACGGCCGTGTCGTTTACTATCACGTGGTCAGTCCGGCGGCCGGTTGGCTGTTGGGCTGCATCCGAAAGCACATGCATTTGCCAGCCGATCGGGGGGGCGACGCGGACCTGGACCGCGACGCGGAACCCGTCGTGGCACAAGTTCGGCAGCAGAGGGAGAACCACCAATCATGAGCAGAAGGTTGTTGATTGTCGGCGGCGTCGCTGGCGGCGCCACCGCCGCTGCCCGTGCACGCCGGCTCGACGAGCAGGCCGAGATCATCATGTTCGAACGCGGACGCGACGTGTCCTTCGCCAACTGCGGATTGCCGTATCACGTCGGCGGTGAGATCAGCAGCCGCAGGGCGTTGCTCGTTCAGACGAAGGTGGGTCTGACCCGGCGTTTCAATCTCGACATTCGCACACGCACCGAGGTTACGCGCATCGACCGCGAGAAGAAGCTCGTCCACGCGCGCGATCTCGAATCGGGGCGGGAGTACACAGAACACTACGACGACCTGCTGCTCTCGCCCGGAGCTGCTCCGTTCGTGCCGCCGGTTCCCGGCGTCGATCACTCCGCCGTCCATACGCTCCGCAACATGGGCGATATGGACGGGATCAAGCGTGCGGTTGATGCCGGCGCTAAGTCCGCCGTCGTGGTCGGTGCCGGCTTCATCGGGCTGGAGATGGCGGAGAACCTGCGCCGTCGCGGCCTGGCCGTGGCGGTCGTGGAACTCTTGCCGCAGGTCATGCCGCCGCTTGACGCGGAAGTCGCGGCGAGCCTGCATCAGGAAATCGTGAAACACGGCGTCCATCTGCGGCTGGGGACGCGCATGACCGCGATCGAGGATTCCGACGGTCGCCCGGTTGTCTGCCTCGAAAGCGGAGACAAACTGGACGCCGACCTTGTGATCCTGGCCGTCGGTGTGCGGCCCGAGTCTGACCTGGCGCGTGACGCTGGTCTGGAAGTGGCCGCCAGCGGGGCGATCGTGGTCGATGAGTACCTGCGAACCAGCGACCCGCACATATATGCCGTCGGCGACGCGATTGAGGTGCGCGACCCGATTCTCGGTGGCACCGCACGCATCCCGCTGGCTGGTCCGGCCAACCGCCAGGGCCGCATTGCCATTGACACCATGTTTGGGCGGCCGACGCCCTATCGCGGAGCCCAGGGCACCAGCGTCGTGCGCGTGTTCGGTCTGACCGCGGCCGCCACGGGCGCGTCGGAGAAGGTGCTCAAGCGGCGCGGCGTCGAGTATCTGAAGGTATACGTGCATCGTGACCATCACGTCGGTTACTTCCCCGGCGCGCAACGCATGATGCTCAAGCTGATGTTCACGCCCGGCGATGGGCGAATTCTCGGCGCGCAGATCGTCGGCGGCGACGGTGTGGACAAACGCATCGACGTGTTGGCGACCGCGATCCACGCCGGCCTGCCCGTCACCGAACTCGAAGCGCTCGAACTCTCCTACGCGCCGCAATATGGCGCTGCCAAGGATCCGGTCAATATCGCCGGCTATGTGGCGGCAAACATGCTCCGTGGCGACGAGGAGTTCGTCTACGCCGAGGAGTTGGGCGACGGCCAGCTTACCAATTGGACAATCCTCGACGTGCGCGATGCGGCAGAGTTCGCGGCCGGCCGAATCCTCGGTGCCGTGCTGGTGCCGTTGTCAGAGCTGCGCGAGCGTTGGCAGGAAATTCCGACCGACAAGCCGATCGCCGTCTATTGCGGCGTCGGGCAGCGTTCGTACTACGCCACGCGTGTGCTGCGTCATCACGGGTTGAAGCCGCGCAACATCGCCGGCGGACTTTGCACGTATCAACTGGTGCACGCGCCGCAGCCGACCGTGCGGCCGTGGGCGCCGCGTGAAGCGGCGGCCGAGGAGGCGGTCTGCGGCAACGCGGGGCTGGCGGGCGGCGGTTGCGTCGAATCCGCCGGCGGAGTCTGCTGCTCCGAAGACACGCTGCCGGATTGCTCAACAGGTTAGTGCGGACTCGGCCAATATGTAGAACCTATCCCAAAACCGCGATTCTGATCTGAGCCGCGACCGTGAGGGAGCGGTTGTGCCGTAAAGTGAACGGTTTCTCAGTCAACCGCTTTCTTACGGGAGCGGCTCGGTTCCGTTTTGGGATAGCTTCTAGCGTTGCATCCCCGTACCTGACGTCTTCCGTCGGCTTTCGCAGACGCAAAGGACGTCAGGCATGGAGGTCTGACGCTACACATGCGTTGAGCCTGTGTTAGCACCATGGGGGATGTCACATTGCTGATTGCGCGCTGCCTTGCCGATGCTGCCCGAGACGCCGGCGCAGATCGTTCGTGCT
This sequence comes from Phycisphaerae bacterium, assembly GCA_016935035.1. Taxonomy (GTDB): domain Bacteria; phylum Planctomycetota; class Phycisphaerae; order UBA1845; family Fen-1342; genus JAFGRR01. The sequence continues at coordinate 5,577 of JAFGRR010000604.1, forward strand.
GCCGTAGTAGCGACGGGCATCAGCACAGAGTAGAATGTACGCGTACCCGGACATCTTGTCCTATTGGGGGCATGAACGATGCCACGTGTCAAGGGGAATCAGCTCGCCAAGGTGCAGCGCGTCGCCGACGGCGACAGCATCGCCGGCCATGATTGCGACCCGGACGTGAGCGATCCCAACGACACGTCGCCGGATCGGCGGTACTTCGTGCATCAGGACCGCAACTGGAACGTAACCGCCCTGACGGCGTACAACGCCGACCC
>JAFGRR010000605.1 GCA_016935035.1 Phycisphaerae bacterium
ACCTGCGCGTCGGCAGTGGCAGGAGCAGGGAGCGCGAGCGGTAACGTCGCTGTAGGCGTCTCGTTGGCCACGGCGAATCATGACAGGACCAGTTGCTGATGCCCGGCAACCGTATTCGACACGTTTTGTCGCGAATCGTGCGGTGAACCCGTATTAAGGTCGCACATACATAATCTATCAGCGCCCTGGACTGGCATCCACAGCTCCGATAACCTGTAGCTTATGACTGGTCGGCGTACTACCGCGGTGGCTGTAGCGTCAGCAGCCCTTCTTGGGGGAGGGGCATTCTGGTTGGGGTACGTACACGGTGGAGGGGCTGCGGTTCCGCTGGTGCAGGTTCGCGACAGTGCGAACGTAGGCTTCACGCCGCGCTCCTTGGACCTTGGCACACACCTCTGGGACACGGAAGTCCCGTTCGAGTTGACGTTCACCAACGGTACCACAGAGCCGATTGAGATCACTTCCACGCGAGCATCCTGTAGCTGCCTGATGCTCGACGCGGATGCCGTTCGGGGGAGAATCGTTCAGCCAGGACAGGCCATTCCGATCAGTGGTCTATTGGACACAGGAATGCACCCCGGAGTTCTGACGCGACGAATAACCCTGGGGACGACGAATGGGGAGTATTCTGCGGAAGTGATGCTGGCCGTCGAGGGAACGTGGACCATCTCCGCCGATGCTGTGGATTTTGGTGAGATACCGCTTGGCGATCCGGAAACCCTGACCGTAAGCAAGGAGATAGTCTTCGAAGCAAGGCCGGACTGTCTGCTTGGCAGCCCAGAGCCAACCGTTGAGTGGATCAAGTGCCATGCCAGTGTCGTCACAAAGGAAACGACGCGTCTGGTGATCGAGGTTGATCCCCTGTTGCTTCCCGCGGGGACTAGCGCGGGGGCAATTGTGCTGCGAACGACAAGCTCCGTGCGCCCGAACACGACGGTTTACGTTCGTGCTCGCGGGATGTCCGTGCTGACGGCACAGCCGGCCGTCGTGTTTCTTCAGGGCGTGCAGCCACGGCGCGTCAAGATTGTGGGACGCGACAGTGAGGCTGTCACTGTCGCGGAAGCCACGTGTGACGATCCATCGCTGCAGGTTTGTATTCTTGAAGGCGGCGTAATCGAGCTGAGCAACCCTGTGGGAAATGCCATGCTGGCGGCAAGGCATGTCCGTGTGACTGATTCGACTGGACGATCTGTGGAGATCGTCGTCAGTGCCTATTGAGAAATCGTCGGAGGTATCGCGATGCGAGTGATTATATGTGTATTGGTGATCGGTGCCATTGTGGGGGCTTGGTTCCTCGGTCTTGAGCCGGCCATGGCGGACTCCTGCTACGTCCAGACGGGGACGCAGCCCTCAGGCTGTGAATGCACATCATCCAGCTGCGGAGAATGTGATCAGGGAACCTGTCCCGGTAATGAGCGTAGATGTGCGCCAGAGGTGCCCGTATTCGAACTCCTGGAGGACTCCGGCTTTAGTTCACTGACGCTGTATACGTACAAGTGCTTCGCCCTTCACAGTTGCGAACCAGAAGACGACGAAACAAACTGTGTTCCAGGTTCCATCGGATGTGTGGCATCCAGTGACTATACGGAGAGTACAAGTACGTACTCGTGTCCATATCCCAACAACGTCTGCTTTGTACTCAAGCCGCCAATCGAGTAATGCGCCGGGGATTATGATGTCAATCAGACTGAGAGACATCTTCACTCTGGCAATCATACTGCACGGGGCCACATCCCTGTGGGCCGACGATGCTGCGAACGCGGCGATGCCGCCAAGTGTCCTCGAGAAGATGGTGGCCGGTCGGGCTGCGCTCTACACGGGGCGTCTGCGGGTCGAGCATATCGATTATGCCGACGCGAGGGGCTCGCGGTTACCCAGCCGGAAGTACCATTCAGTACGGTTCGCGGACAATCAGCGCGTGTGGATTGACCACGGCGACGAAGACGGCATTGTGATGCGCACTACTGCTGGCGAGATTGACCCGCTTCACGGCAAAATACCATTGTGCCGCTTCGACGACGTTGGCCGGTCTTTTCGTCGTCACGATTCGCCCACGGAGCCGACATCATGTGTCAATGCCGACACTCCAAGTACCGAGGATATTCGCACGCTTGGTGCCAGTGCAGTTCGTTCGCGGTGGGACATATTCGACTCTGTTCTGCGAGATCCCGTTAGTTGTCCAGCCGTGCCTACGTTCGAGGAGTACAACGAGGGCAGCCTGCGCGTGGTTCGCGTGCGACGCAGCGTCGACGTGGTTACGTACTGGATTGATCCTGATCGCGGCTGGGCCCCCGTGCGTGTGCGCAAGGAATCGACTGTTTACGGAGGGTGGAGCGAGTCACGGAGTAGTCTAGAACTAGTGGACGGTGTGTGGTACCCTGTTGCCGTGGAGTACTACAGCAGTAGGTTTCGTGGCGGCGCCGAGCCCGAGCGGGCTGTTCGTGTGCTTGAGGCGGAGTTCAACCGTGTCGAGCATCCATCTAGGATGACGGTGGCCGACATCGGCCTTGAGTCTGGCATGCCAGTCTTCTATGAGGCCGAGGACGGCAAGCAGAAGATCGGCATGTGGGATGGGCATCGTCCGGTCACGCCAAGTGAGTTCTCTCGCCGGGCCCAGACTGGCGAACTGACGATGAGTGAGCGGTTCGTCCGTGCGGCCGCCGAGCGTCAGGAGGAGAACACCCGGAACATAGATCAGATCACCGAGCAGGCCAAGTCTGAGAACGTGTTGGCATACGTTCAACTGGGGGTGGGGGCCCTCGGCGCTCTCTGTATGCAGGATGCTCCCGCCGGGCACACGGCGTCCTTGTGGGAAGCGTACGTCCGCGCGTTCATCAAGGAATACCGGCTCAATCAGCAGCAGGCGGCCAAGGCGCTGGCTGTGTTGCACGAGTGCCAGAACCTGGCGACCCGGCTTGTGAATCGGCGGCTGCCGGCGGTGGAGGCGCTCGAACGCCGGGTGGACGAGGCTGAGAGGGCCGAGCAGCCGCACGAGGAGGCCTCGCTCGAATTGGACAAGGCGAAGGCGGCGATTCACCAGGGCACGCGCGACATCTTCGAAAGCAAGCTCAAGCCGCGCCTTGATCGCCTGCCGACGCCGGAACAACGGCAGGCGTTCGAGGCACGGCGGTCGGAGTAGCGTAGGCACGCGCCGTGATGGTGGAGTCTGGGGCCTGGGACCCGAGGTTGGGCGCAGATTGTCGGGCTGTCATCGGTTGTCGCCTTGTGGCGGTGGAGGGGCGTGAGGGGATACGTGGAAGCAATCCCAAGACCGAACAGAACCGCAAGCGTAAGCGCCCGGAGCGTCCTCAGTTAGTGGTGTCGGTCATGGCAGGTAAGCCACCGGCGCCCGGCGCTAACGCTTAGGGTTCTGAACGGGCGTCAGTAGGCGAGCCAATCAGAACCCGCTCCGCGAGGAGCGCGGCCGGTGGTGGTGCCGCCTTGCGGTCGGACGCGTTGCGGCGAGATGTGTCCCGCGCCCTTGCGGGCGGGGTTCTGATTGGGGCAGGCGGCGTCTATTGCGAGCAGGTGTGTGGCGGTGTCCAAAGAAGAAGGGCCGTCCTGAAGCCAGGACGGCCCTTTGGATACTGCCGTTCGTCGGCGTTTACTCGCCGGTGATCAGAGCAATGAACGCGTCGATGTCGAACACGTCGGCGTAGCCGTCCTCGTTGCAGTCGGCGAGGTTGATGTCGCAGTCAGGATAGTCGGTCTCGTAGGCCGGCGCGTCGGTGACTGCCAGCACGAACGCGTCGATGTCGAAGACATCCGCGCTGCCGTCGCAGTTGAGGTCGCCAACGCTGTAGCGCGGGCCCTGGGGTCCGAGGCCCCAGATCGCCACGTCGTCGATGTTCCAACCGGAGAAAGCCCAGGCCATGTTACCGATGCGATAGCCCCAGCGGAGGTAAAGCGCCGACTGGTGGTCGGCCAGGGCCGCGATGTCGATCTGCTGCGCGGTCCAGGTGCTGTCGGTTATCACCGTGCTGCCGTTGGACCAGATGTTGGTCCAGTCAGTCCCGTTGGTCGAAGCGTCGATCGTGGCGAAGGCGTATGGGGCGTAGTCGCTGTTGAGCCAGCGCTGGTAACGCAGACTTGTTTCAGAAACCTCGGTGAGATCGACTGGGCCCATCGTGAGGTAGTAGGGGCCGCCGATAGTGGTCGAGTAATCGCCATCCAAGTTCACGCCGTAGACATTCGCTCCGGTGATACCGGCGCTCGGATCAGGGTAGCCATGGGCCGTTCCGCCGCCGCCCGTCGGCGTGCCGAAGGCCCACTCGCCCTGGACGCTCCAACCGGGATCGGTGTTCAGGTTGTACGTGTAGACGGGCAGCGGGACACCGACCTTGAGCAGCACGTCACGCGTGGCATCGCCCTTATTGTCATACATGTTCGTGAACGTGATCACGTCCGTGTAGAGGCCGTTGTCAAACGCCTCGGCGGCACTGTTGATCTCAACGGTCACGATGGTCGTTGACTTGCCGGGCAGCGTGCCCGTGCCGTTGACGACGGTGAGCCAGGGCTGCGTAACGGAAACCTCGTAGTCGAACGACTCCTCACCGAGGTTTTCCAGCGTGAAGTCCATTGATGCCGGCGTGAACGGGCCGCCGGCCGAACCTTCGCTATAGAACTCGGGTGTTTCCGGCGTGACGCTCAGGCCGGTGGGGGGCTGGACGGTGCCGATGATGCGCAGCGACGGGTCGCCGAAGAGAATCCAGGTGTTGAACGTTGCCGCACCGGTGCCCCAGGTGCTGCCGCTGCCGGTGTAGTCATCCATCATCGAGCACGAGCCGGCGAAGCAC
>JAFGRR010000606.1 GCA_016935035.1 Phycisphaerae bacterium
CGGGCCTCGTGGCATTCATCGAGCTGCACGAGCATCTGCACCTGCCCGACCCAGGCCGGGATCAGTGTGCGCTGCTCCTGAAGAGCACGTGTGTAGAGCCGCAGTGCGGGTTCGAAGCGCCCCCACTGGTATTCCCCGTCCGCCCGTTGCAGCAACTCGGTGGCGGCGACGCCGCGGGTCTTTCGCTCTGTCCGAGCCACGCCGGCTTGCTGCTGTTCCTGGCGCTGCTGGTTCTTGAACTCGAGGTTTGAGAATCGCCCTGCCACTGCCTGGTTACTCCATTTCACCGAAGTTACTCCACGGATGCACCCTGTACACGATGCGTCCGAGGATGTTCTCGTGCTTGACGTTGCTGACGGTGCTCAGCAGGTACTGCGCAACTCTGCGCCCCTTCGGACCGATGCCCGGTGCTCTGAGATCCAGGACGGAGGGTATGATCATGTAGTGCCCCGGCTGGATGACATCATCAAAGGTCTCAAGGCGGCATGCCGCCAGCGGCCGTGAGCCGGCGTCCAGGGATCGGCCGTTGACGAACACCTCGCCGCCGACAACCCGAACATGGTCGCCCGGCACTCCGACAATCCGATCCAGGTTAAACCCACCGGCAATGTAGTATCCGTCGCCCATCACCCTTTCCATCCGGTATACAACCAGATCGCCGCGGCTAAACGACTCCGGGCGCAGTCGCGGGCCTTCGTACACGATGACGTCGCTTTCGCTGACGACCGCGTTCGCACACACGCGGGGCACCGACATGAACTTGTAGAAGCTTGAGGCGACTGCCGTGATCGGCCCATACACCAGTAGTGCCAACGCCGCGAACGTCAGGGCCCCGAACAGCAGGCGCGTGAAAATGCCGCTTGCGGCCAGACTCCCAGCGAACAGCAACGAAAACGCCAGACAGTGCGCCGCGATCGTCATGTACCACAGCGGACCGTGCCAGTCTGTGCCGAGAGTCAGCACACTGGCCGCCAGCGAGGCCAGCCACGCGCCTAGCAACGACCAGCCCAGTGTGCGCCGGCGCATTTGCAGATGGCCGAGCCCGGGGATGATTGTGAGAACGAACGCTACCCATGACACGCGTCCTGGAAGCAGCCACTGCAGCGGACTGTTGAGCGGCAACCGGTGGGCGAGTGTAGTGCGCAGCGGGTTCAGCAACCGCCGCACCCGTGTGCCGACTCTGCCACACGATGCCCGCGGCGGCTCGAGCAGGAGCTCATCAACCGTGAGTGTGCTGCCGCAGCGCACGCAGGCCTTCATGCCCGGCATGTTCTCGAATGTGCAGTTGGCGCATTGCATGGGCGACTCGCGGCTTGCTCGGGCTTTTAGTCGTCGCGACGCTGTTGAGCGCGCGCGTCAATGCGCACCTTCGATTCCTGCGCGTAGTATTCGACCGTCAGCTTACGCTGCTCCTCATGGCCGACGATCTCGCGGATCAGGTCGGCATAATGCAGGCAGCGCGGGCCCTTCACCCCCTTGACCTCGACGGTGACCTGCCCGTCCTTGCCAATCACAATATCGAATTCCGGCCGTTCCATGACGACACTCCCGTCGCGCCGCGGCTACAGACGCACGCGCAGCCGCACCGATTCGTCGCTCAGAACCTGTTCCTCGACGATCGAGTAGTCGCGGCTCTTGAGCTCGCTAACAAGTTTGTTGTAGGCGAATTGCTGCACCACGCGACCGGCGACCTCCTCGCCGATCCGCCGCAACTCTTCGTCGGAGTGGCGTCGACCGGTGACGCATGCCGTGCAACGGCCGCGCTCGTCCGCCGCGAAAGTGATCGTGACGTCACCCTTGTGCACCACAATCTTCTGATCGTGCGCAAGCTGTTCGGCGATGACCTCGCTGTTGGCGACATCGGTCTCGACGCCGCGCTGACGCGTCTGCTCCTCCCGATTGGTCCGCGGACCAACGACCGCGAAGCCCATGCTGGCGGCGGCCCCCACCACCGCAGCGCTAATCACCGGCCACGACGCGATTACCAGTGGCGTCATTACGCATACGGCACTCATATCAAGCTCCTTGGCAGACAGTGGACGCTACATTTCGAGCTTGCGGCGTATCTCGGCCGCCTCGCTGTCTTTGCGTCGTGATGCAAAACGTGCCCGACCGGTGGCCCAGGCACGCAGGGCCGAGATGCCCTCGGCCATTGTCTTTGATAGCGGAACGGTCTCCCTGACACTCTTCAGCAGGTCGGCCGTTGCGAGTTCCTTGTCGAGGTAGAACACGTCGTACAGCGAACTGATGACTGCTTCCTCGATCTCGGCCCCACTGAAGCCGTCGGCGGCCCGCGCGAGCTGGTCCAAGTCAAAGCGTTCCGGATCGCGCCCGCGACGCCGGATGTGAATGTCAAACACCTGCATCCGTTCTTCATGGTCAGGCAGATCGACGAAGAAGATCTCGTCCAGGCGGCCCTTGCGCAGCAGTTCCGGCGGAAGCTGCGAGATGTTGTTGGCGGTTGCCAGCACGAACACCGGCTTCTGCTTCTCGCTCAGCCACGTCAGGAACGTGCTCATAACACGTGCGGTGGTGCCGCCATCGGTATTGGCCGAACCCTGCGAGCCGCTGAAGGCCTTGTCGATCTCATCCACCCACAGCACGACTGGCGCGATGCTCTCGGCAACGCTGATGGCGCGGCGGATGTTCTCTTCGGACGAACCGACCAGGCTGGCGAACATGCGTCCGACGTCGAAGCGCAGCAACGGCATCTCCCACATGCGGGCGACGGCCTTGGCACAGAGGCTCTTGCCGCAGCCCTGCACACCGACGAAGAGAACACCCTTCGGCGCCGGCAGTCCGAATTCGCGGGCCCGTTGTGAAAACGCCAGTGATCGCTTTGCCAGCCACTCCTTCAGGACGTCGAGCCCGCCGACGTCACCCATCGCCGTCTGCGATTCGTAGTACTCCAGCAACCCGCTCTTGCGGATGATCTGCTGCTTCTCGGAGAAGACGACGGACACATCGCTGCCGTCCAGCGTGCCATCGTTGACGATCGTCTTGGCGAAGACGTTTTCGGCTTCCTGAAGCGTCAACCCGAGGGCTGCCCGAATGAGCTTCTCGCGATCGTCCGGCGCGACGTCGATGCGGATTCTCGAGTTTTCGGCCACGTCCTCGCAGATGCGGTCCAGCAACTGTCCGAAGTCACGCGACTCGGGCAGCGGGTAATCCAGCACGCACACGTCCTTCTGCAACTCCGGCGCAATGTCGAGCAGCGGCGACGTGATAACCAGCGTCTTGTAGCTGTCGCTCAGAGCCAGCGCCACCTCGCGCAGCTTGCGTATGACGGCCGTATTGCAGTCGCGCGGCCGCATGAAGAAGTGAAAGTCCTTGAAGAGATAGATCGCCGGCTCTTTGTGTTCCATGACGGCGTCGAGTGCCTCAACCGGGTCGGCCAACCCCTTAGTGCGTGACATCGGTTGCCCCACCACCGACTTCACCAGCCCGGTCGTCACCGACCAGCAATAGAGTTGCTTCGAACGATCAGCGGCAAAGCGGCGCAGTTGCTGCTCGACGCGCCGCTCTTCCCACGTGACGACGTGGATGATCGGGTAGCGCGCTCGGATCAGGATCTCCA
>JAFGRR010000607.1 GCA_016935035.1 Phycisphaerae bacterium
CAAAGCCCTGGTCGGTCGGGTGCAGATAGAAGATCTCGTCGAAGCGGACCCACTGGCCGACATCCTGCTGCACCAGACGAGCGGCGGCCTGGGCATCGTTCGGGTCATCCAGCTTGCTGGGCAGATCGACGTAACGCTCCATGCACGCCGCTCGCCACGAGTTGATCGGCTCGTTGCTGCCGCGATACGGCAGGACGTGCTCGCAGAAGGCCGCGAACGTCAGCCGCCGCGCCCAGGGCTTCTCGCGCCAGGCGGCGAACGCCAGGTCAATGTTGTCGATGAGGTAGTCGGCGGTGATGGTCTCGATGTCGGGGACGAAGCCGCGACTACGATAGGTCAGCTCGCCGTGCTCGGCTTCGAGCGCGTCGAGGGCGGCAAGCGCTTCCTTGAAGCTGGCATAGTCGAGGGCGTCGAATTTCCCCCACTCCCCGGCGCTGTCGCAAAACTCGGCGATGCTATAGCCGTGCCCGGGCATGTTGGCGATCAGGAATTCGGCGGCCGCCAGCTTCTGATAGTCACCGACGTCGCGATAGTGCGCGAGCACCTTCTCCAGTTCGCCGCGATTGTCACCGGCCTTCGAGAGTGCCAGCGCGACGTCGCGCGGCTGCGACGCGGCACAGCCAAGCTGCGTCAGCAACAGCAGGACGCCACAGAACAGTATGCCCCAGCGTTTGGACGGGCCAGCTTCGTTCGGCGTGCTCATCGCACTTTGCTCCACTGTCGAATGTCGCGATATGGCGGCGTTGGCGGCCGCTCGTTGGCGACAAGGTAACGCGCGAACGTCGGGGCGCCGATACGCGGCAGTCCTCGCCACCGCGCCGGATGCGGCCCGGTATCCCGCCCGGCAGCCTTGCTGTGATTGTGACCTGTGACGAGGTATCGGGCCGGGATGTGGATAGACAACCACCGCATGTCCACCCGGCAGTCATACACCGAGCAGGATCACCGGCCCTCATGCTATCACTTCAACTCGTGCTACGTGGTCAGCAGACTCAGCGGTGACCAGATGTTGAGTTGGTTTGGCAGCCCGAAACAACTCGCGCCCTGTATCTGTGTGACGATGGCGCCGCTGCCGACCACGAACAGCCAGAGCTTGATGCGACACTTCCGCGACATGGACCAACCTCCGATGGAATACCCAAACCCGCCGTGATCTTCAGGCCGTCGTGCTTGTGTGACCGAGGCATTCTCGTGGCAGACGTGAACTTACATTCCCACCGCGAATGTCGCGGTGAAAGATCGATTCAGACTGAAATGCCCGCACCTACGCGGGCATACTCAGGCTGATTCGGCCCGAATCACACACCGGCGGCTCGATAGCGCCAGACGCCCGCGCCGCCAGCTCACCAATAGTGTTTACCAACCGTGCTATTCAACGCCGGCGCAGACCACGCGTGCCAGACGCTCCTTCCGAAGCTCTTGCAGGGCCGCCGGATACCGGCTGAGCTCCTGTTCGAGCACGTCGAGCGTGCGTTCGACCGCACAGCCCTCGCCGGTCTCGGCCGCCGTCAGAAGACGCCGCACATCCGGGATGTCCCGGGTCTTGTCCATGTACGTCGTCTCGATGAGGTCCCAGAGTCGCGAGCGCTGACAGACCCACTCGTCCGCCCAGTGCTCATGGTCTTCCTTGACGCGGCTGTGGTAGCGGTTGTAGGCCGCTCGCACAACATGCGCCTGCACCACGAGCAACTCGTCGTTGACGGTGGTCGCCTCGGGATCGTCCTTGATGAGCGTCTCCAACTGATCCGCTACGCTGACGAGTCCTTCGTAGTCCATGACGCGGAACACCTTGGTGCGTGCCGTCGTCAGAACGCAATGGAACAGGCAACTCAGGTGGTTGACCATCGCGTACGTGCGCACGCGCCGCAGCGTCACGCTGCCGTCAAGCTCCGGCTCGTCATCCCACGACGCGGCCCCCTTGGAAGCCACGATAGCCTCGCAACGGTCGGCGATGCCGCGTGACACATCGAGACAGGCATCGTATGAACCGGAGACGTACAGCAGATAGCCATACGCGAGCAAAACCTGCAAGCGCTCGGGGCTGGTGTGGTGCTGCATGTGGGCCGAGTCGAGAATGAACGGCCCGGCCTGCTTGAACGCGCTCGTGAGATCACCGGCTTGCAACGCCTCGCAGATGCTGAGCACGCATTGCATCTGACGCTCGAGCACGGTCCTTTGTTCGATCGCGTCGGTGAAGGACCGCTCATCAAGCAGCGCGTTGATCACACCATGGAACTCAGCCTGGTCGAGAACCTTGGCACCGCGCGCGATGGCGTCGCGTGGGCCGAAGCTGAATGCCAGGTCGCGGCTCAGAGCGAAGAGCTCCTCGCGCAGCTCGGTGTCGGCCAGTGAACCCCACTGATGCGAGGCGAACTTCAACAGTCGCTGATACACATTCCGGAACTGTCTTGGTGCCGTACGCAATTTGTCGGCCTCCCGACGGACTGTCCTGATGATGCGTGTGACCTGCCCAGCGGTCAAACCGGTGCTCTCGGCGACAGCCCGTGCGTCGAGCGTGCCCTCTGGCGTCACGGGAGCCTGATCCGCCTGAGGGCGGTCGATCCAGTTTTCGAGGCACGCCAACACCTCGGCGGTGTGAGGCGGCGTCCACTCGCCAGTCAGAACCTGGCGAAAACACTCCCACTCGGCCTCGCCGGCCAGAGACGAACTCTCTGGCGCGCTCAACTGGATCTCGCCAGGATCGCCTATGCGCGGCGGTGAGTCGTCCGCAAAACGCTTCACGAACACTCGCCGGGAACGCTCGCACTGCTTGAGAACCGCTCGCCGAAAACCGAGTTGCAGCTCGTCCGGCCCCATCTCAAGCTCGAGCAGGTTGCGCAACGTCGGACGCAGCTTGGTGCACACGTGGCTGACGAAGCGTTCCTCGAAATCAGGCGTATTGTGTTTGGAACAGTCTGGCGGATACGGAAACTGGCTGCCGACGGCCGCCATCACGACATAGCGCAACTCGGCTCTGGCGTCCGAGTCCGGCGACCCGCTTCTGCTGCACACCGCGTTCAGAAACTCATCCGTGCCATTCCAGCGCTGAAGCAAGTCGTGCATGACTTGGTCCAGGATACCCAAGCCGGATGGACGCGATGGCGCGGCTTTCTCCGCTCCACACAAGCACATCAGTCTTTCTGATTGTTGATCGCTCATCGCTGAGCCCCTGGTCATTGAACACCCGTTCAACTACGTCGTTCCCACCGCCGGCAGAGGCTTCCTCAAACCCGACCGGCGACAACGCAGGCGAACCTACTGCCAGGGTACGATAGGAATCCTGCCGGTAGCCTGCTGCGGCATGCTCTTGTCGTCGTCGACTACCGCGAGCGTAAAGCGCCACTTGTACGTGTCGCTCTTGAACGCTCCGGTGGGGTCGAGACTTGTCAGAGCAGTCTCATCGCAGCCAACCAGCCCGGCCGTTAAGGCCGCGACCATTCCTATCAACACTGCTTTCGTGATGGTGCGCAACATGATTTGGTCTCCTTGCGCGAGAGAGAGGTACATATATGCCGTGCGGGCGACAAATACTTACGGCACCCGACAATATCTAACGTACACGCGCCTAACACTGGCCGCCGCTCACGCGGGTGCCAGGCTCATAACAACTCCATTATCCACACGAACTTAAGGCGTGGTAGTTTTTTTTGGCGGAATTTCGAGTTTCGTCCTCCCAGTTCGCATTCCCGACAAACGTTGGCGGCCGAAATCCCGCGTCTGACCGGTCCCAAACAGGTCGCGAACGCGAAATCCAAAAAAGTTCGCACGCGGCGACTGGTTATAGCCCAGGCGCAGGTCCCTTAGTGGAGCGAAGGGGTATATGACTGTGAGACACGATAATTCGGGTGTAGCGAGTCGCCGGCACCTCACACGATGCGCCGGTCCCCTGGAATCCGCGCCGCGACCATCTTGGTCACCGGCACAAACCGAGGCTTCCTCCTCCTCTGCGCCCGCGGCCCAGCCTGCCCTGGGGCTGGTATCGTGGGCAAGCCCAACCGAAACCGGGAGCGCACCCACCTCCCGGTTTCGGTGCCTCCATCAAGCGCGGTTGCCTGTATGTTGCGAAGGTGCCCGCGCCTGCCGGGCGCGCGGAGTCCTGCTGGCCACAGGCCGGGAACCGGGACCGTTCCTGGCCTTGTGGCTGGCACTTTGACTCCCCTGCCGGCCCCACTAGCCTTTCCCCGCGTAGCTTGATTCGATTGGCACCGCTCTGCTATTCGGCCAGCACGCCGGCGATGCAGCCGGTGCTCCAGCAGGCCAGCGCCCCCGCCAGCATCGCGCGCGGCCCAAGCCGCACCAGGTCGGCGCGCCGTTCCGGCGCCAGGCCGCCGATGCCGCCGATCTGGATCCCGATCGAGCTGAAGTTGGCGAAGCCGCAAATTGAATAAGTCGCAATCAGGATCGAACGCTGTGACATGCCCTCCGCCTCGATGATCTCATGCAGCGAGCCGTAGGCGATCAGCTCGTTGGCGGTCATGGCCTTGCCGAGCAGGCTGCCGAAGACGCGGCTGTCGACGTCGGCAACGCCGATCAACGAGGCAATGGGTGCGAAGATCAGGCCGAGGATGCCCGTCAGGTCGAGTTGCTCCAGCCCGGCGCGCTGCACGAGCGGGGCGATGAACGAGACGTTGCCAAGCGCGATTAGGGCAGTGTCGAGAATGGCGATCAGGGCGATGAAGGCAATGAGCATGGCGATGACGTTGATGGCCAGCTTCATGCCCTGTGACGCACCGCGCGTGATGGCGTCAAGGAGGCTGGCGGTTTCACGCTCGAGTTGGACGTGGACGTGTCCGGCGGTCTCGGGGGTTTCGCGTTCGGGCAGAATGACTTTCGCCATGACGAAGGCCGCCGGGGCGGACATCAGACAGGCGGTTAGCAGGTGCCGCGCTATTCTGACGGCGGCTTCCTGATCGTCGCCGGCCAGAATGCTGACGTAGACGGCCATCACGCCCGCCGCCACCGTCGCGAATCCGCCGACCATCAGCGCCATGAGCTCCGAGTTGGTCATGCGGGCGATGTAAGGCCGCACGAGCAACGGCGCTTCGGTCTGGCCGAAGAAGACGTTCGCGGCAGCGGCGAGGCTCTCGGCGCCGCTGATCTTCATCGTGCGGCGCATGCCCCACGCCATCGCGCTAACCACACGCTGCAATACGCCGTAGTGATAGCCGACCGCGGCGATGGTCGAGACGATGATGATGGTGGTCATGATCTTGATACCGGCGATGGCGGGCCAAGCGACGTCGGGATGACTGCCGGCGAGCGGGCCGAAGACGAATGCGGCCCCTTCGTCGGCACCGCGCAAAACGGCCGTCACAATGCGTCCGACGCCGTCGAAGAACGCCCGGCCTGCCTCGGTTCGCAGCACAATCCACGCCAGCGCCCATTGCAGTGCCAGACCGCCGAGGACAATCTTCCACGGAAATCGCCGACGGTCGTAAGAGATCAGCCACGCCAGCAAAACAAAGGCGCCGATGCCCAGTAGCCCGCGTGCCAACACCATGTCAACGTTTCTCCGGCGGTCCAGGCAATGGTTGGAAATGAGCGGCACAGCGGGGTTCGTAGTCGTCCAGCCCGCCGACCATGTGCGGCGTTGTGACCGGCACCATGCGTTGTGTAAACGGCGCCGGCGCGCCGCAGACTCTGCACGGAGCCCGGCAGAGCTCCTCGTGATCCGCCATGCGCGCCAGGTGCGGCATCGGCTCGAACGGACGGCCCCAGGCGTCATTGGTCAGCCCGGCCACAATCACCACGGCACCACGGGCGAGTAGCTGCTCAATCACCGGAATCAGCGCGTTGCCGAAGAAATGCCCCTCGTCGATGGCGACCACGTCGGCGCCACGCGAACGGCCGGCGATGGCGGCGGCGGTCGGAACGCGCGTCGCCGGGAAACGCTCGCCGGTGTGCGTCACCAGGTGGTCGGCATCGTAGCGGTCGTCGATGGCGTGCTTGAAAGCGATGGCCACGCGGCCTTCCGCCTGCAATTCATGCAGCCGCCTGATCATGTACTCGGTCTTACCCGCGAACATGGATCCGTGGACGACTTCGAGGCGGCCGCTGGAGTTGGTCGTATTCACAGGGGAGATTGTGGCGACCGGCGCCGGTTTGGCAAGTAAGCCCATCAGAGCCCGAAGTGGCAACGAGGGACATATTAAAGATGTGGCGGTCGACGCAAGGTCGGCCGTTACACACGCCAAGGCCAGTGTTCAACACACGCCGCGTGTGTTAGTTTGTCGTGGCGCCGGCTCAGCGCGGCCTCGTGCCGTGGCTTGTGCCGCGCTCATGCCATACTCGCGAGGAAGCCACATAATGAACTGCGTCACGAACACCACCGTCATCACGATGATTGCCGTCGCGGCTCTTACACTGCTTCAAATCGGCTGCATGGCACCCGGCTGGCGCGGCACACCGGGGCAACACGCGTTCAACGGACCGTACACCGGCGAGCACCTCGATCGTGTGGCTTTTCCGATCGGCGGCATCGGCGCCGGCATGTTCTGCCTCGAAGGGACCGGGGCCATCTCGCACCTTTCCTTGCGGCACCGCATGCAGTTCTTCAACGAGCCGTGTTCGTTTGCGGCGATTTGCATCAGGCGGCCGGATGGCAACATCGCCAAGGTGCTCGAAGGGCCGGTCCCGGATTGGAAGGTCTTCGGCGCGGGCGGCACGGGTAACGGTGCCGCTGGGAAAACCTACGGCCTGCCGCGGTTCGACGAGGCGGAGTTCCTGGCACGGTTTCCGTTCGCGACGATCAGGCTCAGTGATGCGGAGGTGCCGCTCGAAGTGAAGCTGACCGGCTGGAGCCCGTTTGTGCCGGGCAACGCCGACGATTCGAGCCTGCCGGTCGGTGCGCTGGAGTACAGCTTCCGCAACCCCACCGACAAGACGATCGAGGCCGTCTTTTCTTTCAACACCAAGAACTTCATGGCCGAAGGTGGGCCGGACGACACGATACTCCCGGAGGACAACGGCCTGCTGCTGTGGGGATCCGCCACGGCGGAACATCCCGAGTACAAAGGGGGCTGCGCGATCTTCGTCGATGACAACAACGTCGTGGTGGATCATTGCTGGTTCCGCGGCGGCTGGTGGGACGCCCTCACGCTCGCGTGGCGCAACATCGATGAGGGCCGCCTGGTTAACAACCCGCCGGACCAGGGGACCAGTTCCGGGGCATCACTATTCGTCCCACTCGAATTGCAGCCCGGCGAGCAGCGCACCGTGCGGCTGATGTTCGCGTGGTACGTGCCGAGGACGTCGCTGCGCATCGGACGCGACGTGGCCGGCGGGCCGGCATTCGGCACTGAGCCGTCGCATGGCACCGGTCCTGGACAACAGACAATCACCGGCCAGGTCGGCGCGGGGCTGGTGAACACGTTCGATCCATCCGGTGACGGAGCCATCGGCACGCTCACGTCACCGCCATTCGAGATCACACGCGACTACATTCAGTTCCTCATCGGCGGCGGAGACCATCCGGAAGGCACGTGCGTACAGTTGCTTGTCGGCGAGTCCGTCAAGCGCACCGCGACCGGCAACGACAGCGAACGCCTCGATTGGACCACCTGGGATGTCAGGGACCTGAAGGGCGGCCACGCCCGCATCCGCATCGTCGATCGTGAGACGGGTGACTGGGGCCATGTGAACGTCGATCACATCGTGCTCACGGACCGGCGCTGGGCAGACGCGAAGCACCTGATGCTTAACAAGGACCGCTGGGACCTGGATACCACACTGCTGGCCGATTTCGAATCAGGCGATTACGGCGACTGGGTGACCGAGCAGTCGGCGGCGTGCGAGAAGACCTGCTGCGCCACGCCGACGCATCACGTTCCCTGGTACGCCGGACGGTTCAACGAGATCGAAGAGGTAAACGCGCATTGGCGTGACAACTACGATCGACTTCGCGACGAGTCGGCGTTGTTCCGCGACACGTTCTACGACACCACGCTACCGCCGGAGGTTGTGGAGGCGGTGGCCGCGAACCTGACGATTCTGAAGTCGCCGACGGTCTTGCGGCAGGCGGATGGGCGGCTATGGTGCTTCGAGGGTTGCAGCGACAACGTGGGCTGCTGTCACGGCTCGTGTACGCACGTCTGGAACTATGCGCAGGCGTTGCCGCACCTCTTCCCTGATCTGGAGCGATCGCTGCGCAAAACCGAATTCGGCGAAAGCCAGGACGACAGCGGGCACCAGACGTTCCGCTCGAACCTACCCATCCGCCCGGTGGCGCATACGTTTCACGCGGCCGCCGACGGGCAACTCGGCGGGATCATGAAGGTGTATCGCGAGTGGCGGATCTCGGGCGATAGCGAGTGGCTACGGGCGATGTGGCCGCGCGTGCGGCAGAGCCTGGACTATTGCATTCGCACATGGGACCCGCGCGAGCACGGCGTGCTCGAAGAGCCGCACCACAACACGTACGACATTGAGTTTTGGGGCCCGGACGGGCTTTGCTCCAGCTTCTATCTCGGGGCGCTGACGGCGGCGGTCGAGATGGGGCACTCTCTTGGTGAGGATGTTTCGCGGTATGCGACGCTGCGCGAACGTGGGCGGGAGTTTCTGGAGACGAGACTCTACAACGGCGAGTACTTCTTCCAGATCGTACAGACCGAGGGGCTGAGTGATGAGTTCGAGGCGATTGATGCGTCGGTGAATGGGC
>JAFGRR010000608.1 GCA_016935035.1 Phycisphaerae bacterium
CGACTTCGACTACGCCACGTACGACAACGGCGCATCAGCGACCGTCGGCTACCAGCTCGACATCAACACCGCCATTCAGTACAGCTACAATACCTCCGGCGCGCTAACGGCGGGCAAGGTCTTGTCACTGCGTACTCCCGAACCTCCGTCGCTGGATGAAAACGACAATGGCGTGCCCGACGAGTGCGAAGGACAGTTGGGTGACCTGAATTGTGATGGCGCCACCGACGTATTCGACATCGACGCGTTCGTCATGGCGATCATTGATCCGACAAGCTACGCGATAGCGTATGAAGGTTGTGACATCAGCGCGGCCGACTGCAACGCAGATGGCCAAATCGACATCTTTGACATCGACGCGTTCGTGGTTGTGATTACCGGGGAATAGTCGCTGAAAATAGGCAGTTCGCGATGCGGGTGGCATCTCCAACCAAGGAGGTGCCGCCCGCTTTCGCTTGACGCTACGCGCGTCACGCGCATTAGTCGCGTGACGCGGGAGTCACGGCCAACTCGACACGCTTGCCATCGCGCATCACGACGATCGAAACCTCCTCGCCGATTTTGAGTGCGCCGATCGCATACGAATAGTCGTAGAGATTCTCGATTTTCGTGCCGGCGAGTTCGACGACAACGTCGCCGGCAAGAACACCGGCCTCGGCGGCCGGAGCGCCGGCGGTAACGTCGGTCAGCTTGACGCCATCGCTGCCGCTGGCGCCGGTGTAGTCCGGCACGGTCCCGAGATAGGCTCGCATCCCAGCCCGCGCACCCTCTGGCCGCTTGCGCTCGACCTTGATGTAGTCAGGCGCCGCGTCGTGTACGCCCAGCGAGCGCGTCAGCAGCGCGAGGAAATGCGTCACCTTCCGAACGCCGTCATAGTCCAGCTTGTCCGCCGTGTCGCGCGGCGTATGGTAATCCGCGTGCGCCCCGGTGAACGCACTCACGGACGGGACGCCGTTGGTGTAAAAGGACGTCGAGTCGGACGGGGCATAGGCGTCTTCCACCGGCGCGACGGCCAGACCTGCCGGCACGGCCCGCCGCTCAACCTCGCGCGGCCAGACCGAGCTGGAGTTGACGCCGCTGAGCAGCAGCTTGTCCCGCAAACGCCCGACCATGTCGATGTTGACGCAGGCCGCGATGCGGGCCGCGATGTTGTGCTCTTCCGGCGTCAGCTTGTCCAGCTCCTCGCAGTAGTGATTCGAACCGAGCAAGCCCAACTCTTCGCCGGACCACGCCGCGAAGATGATATCGCGTTCGAGCGGCAGATGCCCATTGCGGCTGGCATCCGCGAGATACTCGGCAATCTCGAGCATCGACGCGACACCGGACGCATTATCGTCGGCGCCATAGTGAATCTGCCCCTGTTCGTCGTCGCGTGCCAGCGAACTGGATGTCTCGCCGCGCCCGAGATGATCGAGATGCGCGCCAACCAGCACCGCAGGCTGTTCGCGATGATCCGGTCCGGCGGAGAGCCGGCCCAGCACGTTACGCCCCACGCGCGTCTCGCTCTTGAGGTCGATCGTTGACGCCAGAGTGATGCCCCTGACCTCAAACCCCATCGCCGGTTTGCCCGTGTCGAGTTCGTCCTGAAGCGTCTTGAGCGACTTGCCGGTGCGCCCAAGCAACTGCTCCGCCACCGCGTCGCTGACTGAGATCGCCGGCAGACTCCCACCGCCCAGCGCCGCATCAAACGCGAGCTTCATGAGCTGGCTCTTGACCTGCGCATTCGGCCCGCTGACCACAATCATCCCCCGCGCCCCTTTGTCACGCAGCACCATCGCCTTGTAACGCAGCGTCGAGTAACGCGCCAGATACTGACGCCGCTCGGCCGTGATGTTCTCCGGCAGGAAGCGAAACACCACGACCCACTTGTCCGTGACATCCAGATGCACGAACGAATCGTAGCCCTCATCATCCCCGCTCGCCGGCGCCACGATCCCATATCCGGCGAACACAACCCCCGCCGGCTCAAACTCGCCAGTGCCAGAAAAAGCCAGCGGCC
Source organism: Phycisphaerae bacterium (assembly GCA_016935035.1). GTDB lineage: Bacteria > Planctomycetota > Phycisphaerae > UBA1845 > Fen-1342 > JAFGRR01. The sequence goes on from JAFGRR010000608.1 coordinate 2,000, forward strand.
GCCAATCCTCATCAACCTTGAAGCTCTTCGAGCTCCCATCCGCCGTGTCGCGCAGCGTCAGCGCGTTCCCATTGCCCAGCGATACTCCAAACGTGAACTCGAAGTCCTGGAAACACGACCCATCCGTGCCCGCGGGTTCCAACCCATACTGCTTGAACCGGTCCGCCACATACTCCGCCGCCAGTCGCTCGCCCGGCGACCCCGTCAAACGCCCCTCCATCCGGTCCGACGCCAGCGTCTCAACATGCCGCCGCAACTCGTCGGCGGAAATAGCTGCCGTCGTCTGCACTGGCGCCGCCGCGTCGTGGGTAGTCTCTCGCGCGGATGATGCGCTGAGTCCGAGGGCTTCCAGCGCCGCCGCGTGATTCCAACTCGCGATGAACAACTGCGCCTGCTTGTTGGTGCTGCGTTTCGAGCTCCACGAAAGCTGCTTGCCATCCGGCGAAAACACTGGCAAACCGTCCCATCCGTCGGTACACGTCACGCGCACCGGCTCGCGTTGCCCGGCGGCATCAACCAGGTACAGTTCGAAATTGCCGAAGCCGTGCTTGTTGGTGGTGAAGATCAGGTATTCGCCGGAAGGGTAGAAGAATGGTGCCCACGACATAGC
>JAFGRR010000609.1 GCA_016935035.1 Phycisphaerae bacterium
ATGGCCTTCAGGCGGCCTTGCGCGGTGCCAAAGTCAGGATCAGTGCCTTCGCCTTGAGCTCGGATCACACCGCTAACCCAATCCGGCGGCGGCGGGAAGATGCAGGTGACGGTCGGCGGTGTGCTGGCGCGCATTTGCATGTATTTGCGCGGCGCGACACTCATGCCGGTGGCTTCGAAGTCGCGCTTGATGACGCTGCGCGTTACCTTGTCGATGTCCATGCCCTTGACGTCATCGCCTTTGTAATGGCGCGTGTGCAGCTCACGGATCATCGTGACGACCTGTTCGGTCGGGACGCGCAACGTCACCTCGGCGATCAACTCGTTGTCATGATAATACTCACGCGCGTATTCAAAGCCGTGCAGGTTGGCTTGCAGCTCGGTCATGATCTCGTCCGACTCGGTGACGAAATCACGCACGAGCGTCCGCGAGGTCAGTCGTACGCCTTTGATTCGCTCGGCCAGCATGCGCATCGCGTCAAGCGTCGCGCCACGCTTGGCCATCAGCCGGGCTTGTGCCGGATACTGAGCCCAGATGGGGGGGATGAAAGGCATGGCGCCGGGCGGCGGTCCCCCCAGATCCTCCATAACGCCCATCGGCAACCCCGGTGGGAGATCCTCGCGCGGCGCGCCGGAGCCCACGACCTTCAGCACCTTCTTGTCGATGCGTTCACTGATCGACTCGAAATCGCTCGATTTGACGCTGTCGCCCTTGTAGTAGCGGCTGTGCGCGGTCTGAAGAGTCGTGATGACCTTGGCGACCGTGACCTCGGCCTCGATGTCGCACGAGCCGTCCGGGTAGTAGCGGGCTTCGCCGACGCGGATGCCGCGGACCATGGCGTCCACATCCGAGCGAATCTCGTCCGACTCGGTGACAAAGTCGCGCACCAGTGTTTGCGAGTTGATCTGTACACCGTAGACCATTTCGGCCAGCTTGCGGTAGGCGTCGGCGATGGCCGCCCGCCGGGCCAGCAGCTTCTGCTGTTCAGCATCCTGTCCGGCGGCGATGCCCACACCGGTCAGGAGCAACAATCCGATTATCGCCAAGCGCACGGTTTTCATTGGCAGAGCCCTTTCTGCGTCGGAATTCTGACAGACCTTCAGCCGCGACGACGGCTGGTGCCGACCCTCAGCACGGACACACGCCGGGCCGCGAGGTTAGTCACGGGCCGCGCGGAAACATGATACCGGCAAACCCTGCATGTTGCGTGGTAGCGTTTGTCGATGCCGTCGACCCTGCTATAGTGGCGACCTGATGCCCCGGAGCGAATGTAGCGGCCGACGTCCTCGTCGGCCGTAGGGTGCTCGCAGGCCTTTTTTACCCACCGGCGGTTGTGCGTCTGCCGGTGCTCTACGTCCGCCGCAGGGGGCGGACGCCACTTAGGACGCGGCCGATGAGACGTCGGCCGTCACATTGGTTTCATCGAACGGGTTTGAGAGTCCAAATGTCCGATTCTCGCGGAGTGTCACCAGCGGCTTTGCAGAAGCGCCTCGATCGCTACCTGGCGGTGCGCCCGGACGTCGCGCTGATGGCGCCGTTCTTCGCGTATCTGTTGTTGCTGGCGCTGCGCGATTTCCTGCCCTACGAACAGCGCGCCGTGGCCTCGGTCATTCGCGGCGTTGGGGCACTGGCGGTGGTGTGGCTGGTCCGCCGGCACCTGCCGCCCTGGGGTAAGCCACATTGGCTGCTGGCGATACCGGCGGGAGTTCTGGCCGCGGCCGGTTGGGTGTCTGGCCAGCACTTCTTCGACCACCTCGGCCTGCCGCACACGCTGCCGCTGCCGCTTTTCGGGGGCGAGACCGAGATTGTCGATCCGCGGGACCAACTTGGAACCGGGGCGCTGTTCTGGACGACGGTCGTGGCGCGCGTCACGGTGGCCACGACCACGGTGGCGATCGTCGAGGAGTTGTTCTGGCGTGCGTTCATGCTGCGGGCGCTGATCAACTGGTCCGAGTTCGAGAAGGTGCCGCTGGGCAAGTTCACGTGGTTCTCGTTCATCGGCACGTCGCTGATCTCGACGCTCGAACACCCGTCGAACTGGATTGTGAGCATCTTCTGCTGGATGGCGTTCAATGCGTTGTTCTACTGGAAGCGCAGTATTCTCTTCCTGGTGCTGGTGCATGGCATAACCAACCTGGTGCTGTACGTGTACGTGGTGGGGACCAACGATTGGATCTTCTGGTGATGGGCGCGCGAGGCGGGCATATCGTGATTTTGGTTGCCGGCCTCGGCATGCTGGCAGCGGCTATGGCTGTCGCGCCGCCGACCGCCGAGGAGGAACTCTGGCAGCGCATCCAGCGGCACGATTCGCCAGCCACTCAGGACGCCTGGTTCGCCGAGGCGATGCAATACCGGCGGCATCTGCTGGACGACGTGCGACTGTATCTGAAGCTGTATCCGGGCGGGGTACATCACGAAGAGGCGGTCGCGATCGAACTGGAGACCATGTTCGAGATCGGCACGCTGAATGGCGGCAACCTGGACGAGCTAAGGCAGCGGGTGCGCGTGTACATGGCCGGCAACCAACCCGACGCCGTGCGGCAGGAGGCGGCGTACTGGGCGATGATCTGTCGTCGAACCGCCGACGTGCCGTCCACGCGTCCCACCGAATCCGTGGAGACGCTCGATTCGGGCCTGCTGCGGGACTATCGCGATTACCTGAGCCGCTACCCCGACAGCCGGCACACGCCGCGGATCGCGGCGGCGTTGTTCGATCAGGCGTTGCGAGATAATGATCTGGCGGAAATGCGTCGGTTGTCGGCCCTGATGGTGGAACATCAGCCGGAAGGGCTGATTACGGAGACAATCAAGGCTCAGCTTGCGCGCGTCGAGGCGGTCGGAAAGCCCTTCGAGCTGCATTTCGCGCAGCCGGGCGACGCAGGAGCCGCCGACAACGCCGGCATCAACGCGGCGGATTACGACGGCGTACCGGTCCTGGTGGTCGTCTGGGCCGGATCGTCGTCGGCGGCACGCGATTGTCTAGGGGCAATCGAGAGTTATCGGCGCGAACACGAGCGGCTGCGCGTGGTTGGCGTGAGTCTCGACCCGTCCCGGGCTGAGGCGGCAGCGGTTTGTGGCGAACTTGGAGTGGCATGGCCGCAGGTGCATGACGGCCTCGGCTGGGCGACCTGGTTTGCTCGCAGGTGGGGGATTCGCGATGTTCCGACGGTTTTTGTGCGTGATCGGCGGGGTGTTTTGCGTGGAGTGGCGGACGCCGAGGGCTGGCGGAAGCTCGCCGACCAGATAGTGGATGATTGACAGTCCGTCCGCTCGCCGTCAAACTCACTCGGTTCTCCGCCGGTTTTGTTAATCGGGAGCGGCGGGGCGATGGCGCGGCGGCGCGCCGGCCTTCCCATGGACGTTCAGTGCTGGAGTAAGACGTTGAAATCGTCCATCATCGTCGGAATCCTCATCGCTATCGTGATCCTCGGTGCCTGGGTCTTTTCGCCGGCACTTCGGTCGGCTGAGAGCAAGGCCGGCCGTGAGGCCGCCGAAAAGGCGGAACTGGCGCGGCGTGAGTTGGAGAACTACTCGCCGACGCTGGTAAGCGCTGCTCCACACGTTGATTTGGAGGCCCTGCGCGAAGCCGACTTCGCCGCCCTGTCCGAGGTCGTCGCGCGGACGACCGATGGCGAGCAGACGCCTTCGGCTGGTCAGTTGCAGGGTGGCGTGCGCGCGTTCGATGAGCTGCTGAATGCGAACAAGCAGTTGCTGGCGGACGCCATCCGGACGGCTGACGAAGCCGCCCGTACGCAGGGTCGTCCGCCTGCTGCCGCGGTCAACCTGATTCAGGGCACGGCTCGCATGCTGGATGCCGAGGCCAATTTCGCCGAAGCCCAGCGTTTCCGCACCGAGCTCGAC
>JAFGRR010000610.1 GCA_016935035.1 Phycisphaerae bacterium
AGCCTGCCTCCCGGGCACGAGGCGAGCCGCTGGATGCTCTTGCCGATGGGGCTGCACGCGCTGGGGACGGTGGTGCTGGGTGTCCTGCCGGCCGTCGGGTTCGCGCTGGTCATCGGGCCGGTGGCTCTGTTCATGAGCGGCGTTCCCGGTTCGCCGGTCGTCGATGCGCTGGCTGGCGTGGCCAGCACCCTGTCGCGCATCGGGTTGATCTCCGGGGCGCTGGTTGCCGCCATCGTCGTCGTGCTGCTCGTGCGTTACGGCCGCGTCCGCAAGCCGGTTTCCGCGGGTGCGACCAGTGCGACGTGGGGTTGCGGTTACACCTTGCCCAATGCCCGCATGCAGTATTCGGGCGCGAGTTTTTCGTCCGACTTCTCCCGACCGTTCAAAAGCATCATGGTCCTGCTGCGGCGACAGAAGGCGCCGGCCGGCTATTTCCCGCGTGACAGCTACGTCGTCACCGATTGCGTCGATGCGGTCGAGCGGCGCCTGTTCAACGTGATCGATCACGGCGACGACACCGCCATCGAACTGTCGCGGCGCCTGCGCGAAGACGATCCGCGCGTTGCCTTCGCCGCCGGGCTGGCCGGGGTGATGATCATCGCCGTGCTGGTATTGCTGGCGGAAGGAGTGTTGCGATGAGAATCGTGTTGGGCCTGGCGCACTGGGCGTTCGTGCTGCTGATGCCGCTGCTGATGGTCGGCGTGATCAACCGGGTGAAGTCCTGGTGGGCCGCACGCAAGGGGCCCGGCCTGGTCCAGTTCGCCTATGACCTGCGCCGGCTGCTCGGCAAGCGCACGGTGGTCAGCGACACGGCGACACCGTTGTTCCGTGCCGGAGCGTACGTCGTGCTGCTCGCCGGTTTTTTCGCCGCGGCGATGGCGCCGATGCTTGGCCGCTTCGCGCCGCTGCAGTTCTCCCACGATTTCATCGTCGTCGCCTATACGATGGGTCTGGCGCGTATCGCGCTGATGCTCTCGGCGATGGACGTCGGCAGCTCGTTCGAAGGCATGGGCACGGCGCGGGAAGCGTCGTTCTCGGCCTTTGCCGAGCCGGCGCTGTTCCTGCTCATCGGCACTGCCGGTGTGGCGACCGGGATGACCAGCTTCGCCGACCTGATCGGCGCGCTGCGCGAGACGCAGCATTACGCGGTCATCGCGGCGCCGCTGGTCGTGGCTCTGCTGATCCTGCTGCAGGCCGAGGCGGCGCGGGTGCCGGTCGACGATCCGCTGACCCACCTGGAACTGACGATGATCCACGAGGTGATGATCCTCGACCACAGCGGGCCGGAGCTGGCGGCCATGCAGTATGCAGCGGCGATGAAGATGGCTTTGTACGCCGGGCTGATTGCCGCCTTGCTCAATCCCTTCGACCCCTTCGCATCGCCGGCGGCCGCCGTGGCCGTGTCGCTGGCGTTGATCCTCGCCGTAGCCGTGGTGGTGGGCTGCATCGAGTCGCTGACAGCGCGGCTGCCGATGCCCTGGGTGCCGCGCTATCTGTTGATCGCCTCGGCCGCCGCGCTGGCGAGCATGGCCGTGATCGGAATTGGAGCCAGCGTATGACCGTTCCCCTGATGCTCTGCCTGATTGCCACCGTGATTCCGGTGTTCTTCAGCAAGATCTCCTCGGCGCCGAGCTGGCTCGGGCTGCATGCGCTGGCGCTGGGCTGGATCACGCTGCACGGCGAAGAGACGCTTTCGCTGCACACCGTTCTGGTCAGCCTGGAAATCCTCCTGGTGCGCGCCATCCTCGTGCCGTATCTGCTACGCCGCGCGCTGCGCCGGCAACCGGCGGCGCGGCATAACCTGATGCCGTCGAACCTCTTCACCTGGATCATCGCCGTCGTGCTGATCATCTTTGCCTTCAAGTTTGGCGACGGTGCCCGCGCCGACGCCCGCGCGCTGACGCTCGGCGTCGTCGCCGCGACCGTGGTCACGGCCTTCCTGGTCCTCGCCACCAACCCCGAACCGAAAGCGCAATTGGTCGCCGTGCTGTTCATGGAGAACGCGTTGGCGCTGTTCGAAACGCTGATGCCGGAGCCGTGGCCGCTGGCGGTCCATCTGGCGATCAGCGCCGTTTACATTCTGACCGCAGGCTTGGGCTGCTGGCTGGTGATCGATTCCCCGGTGGCCGGCAGCGTGTCCGGCAAGCCAGCCGATATCCCGGGGGAGGTGCCGTGAGCGCAGCCGAAACCACCTGTATCGCCCTTGCGCCCGGCAGCGCGAGAACGTCGTCGAGCGGGGTGGCCTACGGGCTGGTCGCCGCGTCGCTGCTCTTCTGGCTGGCGTCCGTCGCCGTCTTCCTGACCCATTCGCCCGACGAACTGCCGCTATACTTCGCCAACCGCTATCTGGTACTCGATCCGACGTCGCTGCTGTTCGTGCTGGTGATCAACACGGTGTTCCTCGGTATCAGCGTGTACATGCTCGCCCGCGAGCGTTCGTCAGAACAGCTGGCCCGCGACATCCGCTCGCGCGCGGCACTGACCCTGCTGTTCATGGCGGTGATGAATGTCGGCATTCTGCTTAACCACATGATTCTGCTCTGGGCGTTCGTCGAGATCAGTACGCTGTGCGCGGCGCCGCTCGTCGCCCGTGGCGATTCGCCGTCGCCGAAGGCCTCGGCCTGGCGCTACCTCCTCTATTCGGCGATGTCGCTGGCCATCACCTTCCTCGGCTTCATGTGCCTGAGCCAGTCGGCCGACCTGCGCGGCATCGAGGTCAATTTTCAGGTCGACCAGTTGAGCTTTTCGCTGACCATGCTCAAGGACAGCTGGCAGCGTCTCGGTTTGGCCTTTATCCTCTTCGGCCTGGGCAGCAAGCTCGGTCTGGCGCCGCTGTACGGCTGGATGCCGGAAACCTACGAAGCCGCGCCGACCAGCACCAGCGTCCTGCTGGCCGCCGTGCAGTTCAACATCAGCGTCGTCGCCGTGTTCCGCATGCTGCAGATTTTCCAGGGATTCGAGACCGGCTTCGTCGCGCAGGAGCTGCTGGTCATGGGCTACCTGTCGCTGATCGTCGCCGCCGTGCAGATCATGGCCGTGCGCAACTACAAGCGGCTGATCGCCTACGCCTGCGTCAGCTCGTCGGGCGTCATTGCCCTCGGCTTGTCGGTGGGCAAGGCCGCCGCTTACGGCGTCGTGCTCTATATCGTCAGCAACGCCTTCGTGAAGTCGCTGTTGTTCCTTACCGCCGGTCGGTTGCGGGCGGTCTATGGTACGAACGAGACGGCCCCGTTGGGCGGGGTGATCCGTGTCATGCCCTTCACCGGCCTGCTG
>JAFGRR010000611.1 GCA_016935035.1 Phycisphaerae bacterium
CTCGGCGCGGCGTTGCGCCTGGAATCGGGGACTCGTGTGCTCGACCTCGGCAGCGGTTCGGGCGAGATGCTGTGCACCTGGGCACGCGATTACGGAATCAGCGGCGTCGGCATCGACATGAGCCAGTTGTTTTCCGAGCAAGCGAAACGCCGGGCGGAAGAACTCGGAGTCGCCGATCGAGTCGAATTCATCCACGGCGACGCTGCCGGCTACGTCGCCGACGAAAAGGTCGGCGTGGCAGCCTGTATCGGTGCCACGTGGATCGGCGGGGGAGTCGTCGGCACCATCGAGCTTCTGGCAAAGAGTCTCCGCTCCGAAGGAATCATCCTCATCGGCGAGCCGTACTGGCGGCAGTTACCGCCGACGCAGGACGTTGCCAAGGGCTGCCATGCCGATTCGATCTCCGACTTTCTCCTGCTTCCAGAGCTGATCGCGTCGTTCGGCGACCTCGACTACGACGTTGTGGAAATGGTTCTGGCTGACCAGGAAGGCTGGGATCGGTACGAGGCGGCCAAGTGGCTCACCATGCGTCGCTGGCTCAAAGCGAATCCCGACGACGACTTCGCCAAAGAGGTTCGAGCCCAACTGACCTTGGAACCCAAACGCTACGCCGCGTACACGCGTGAATACCTTGGATGGGGCGTGTTCGCGCTGATGGCGCGGTGATGTGAGGCCGCTGGGATATTCGGCTGATTGTCAACGGCTCTGCCCGTTCCGGTTCCCGCGTTGGTCGCCTTCACCCCCGGCTTCCTGACCCCAGCCGGAGAGCGGCGACGAACCTGCGTGACGGCGCGCCCGCTGCGATGGCGACAACAGTCTCCGCGACTCCCAACCGATAGAAACGGCGTAGCGATGCAGTGTCATGGTGGGGCGGGCAGCGGCAACGTCCGGTGCGCGCCCCATGCCTTTTGGTGCGGCCGGGGATGTGCCGACCGGGAGGGAGGTCCGTTGAGTAAGGGGCGGGATCGGGGAACCGCAAACATGGATCGCGGGCTCCAAGGAAGGCCCGCCGCGATGTGCGTCGTTGACACCCCCGACAGGTGCCGCGCTCTCGGGCCGGATGCGCGGAATTCAAGCTATACGATAATATCGCATCGTAGAATCGATACTGCCAACTCCATGATATGACACGATCATATAGAAAATGTAATACTATCACTTGATCTTATTGATCGTGCCAGTCGATAACATGATCCGGCGGTTCGGGGTCCGAGTCGCTCTGGCCTGCTCCCCAAGAACTGATCCAGGTGTTATGAGAGTCGCAGTCTGGCAGCGGCGTAGCCGCTGCCAGGGACTGGAGACTCTCGATGAAACGCAAGAAGCACACTCCCGACCAGATCATCGCCAAGCTGCGCGAAGCCGACGGCCTGCTGGCCGGCGGCGCCACCATCGCCCAAATCTGCCAGAAGCTCGCCATCAGCGAGCAGACCTTCCATCGCTGGCGCAACCAGTACGGCGGCATGAAGGCCAACGAAGCCAAACGCCTCAAGGAACTCGAACGCGAGAACGCCCGGCTTAAAAAGCTCGTCGCCGAGCAGGCCCTCGACAACGCCATGCTCAAGGAGATCGCCAAGGGGGAATTCTGAGCCCCGCCCGTCGCCGACAGGCGGTGGTGCGGGTCCAGACGCAGTACGAGGTATCCCAACGCCGCGCGTGCCGCGTGGTCACGCAGCCGCGCAGCACGCAGCGCTACCTGCCGAAGAGCAAGAACGACGAGACGGCCTTGGTGAAACAAATGCACGAGATCGTCCGGCGCCATCCACGTTACGGCTACCGCCGCGTCTGGGCCCTGCTGCGGGCGGACGGCTGGCGGATCAACCGCAAGCGTGTGCATCGGCTGTGGCGCCGCGAAGGCTTTCGAGTGCCACACAAACAGCACAAAAAGCGGCGTTTGGGCTGCAGCGCCAATGGCATCGTCCGTCGCCGGCCGGAACACACCGATCACGTGTGGGCCTGGGACTTCATCCACGACCGCGACGAGCGTGGGCGGCCACTGAAGTGGTTTGCTCTGATCGACGAGTACACACGGGAGAACCTGGCGTTGGAGGTGGACCGGCGGATGAAGGCCGTCGACGTGCTCGACATCCTGAGCCAGGTGATGCTGATCCGCGGCGTGCCAACGTACATCCGCAGCGACAACGGGCCGGAGTTCATCGCCCACGCCATCCGTGATTATCTGGAGACGACCGGCGTCGGGACCTTGTACATCGCGCCGGGCAGTCCGTGGGAGAATGGGTATGCCGAGAGCTTCTTCAGTCGCTTGCGCGACGAGCTGCTCGACTGTGAGCTGTTCGCGGATCTCCGTGAAGCGAAGCATCTGGCGGCGTTACGCCAGAACGAGTACAACCATCGGCGGCCGCACTCGGCGTTGAACTACCTGACGCCGGCGGCGTATGCCAAAGCGTGTCGGCGGGCGTCCGCCGACAAGGATGGGGGCGCTGCCCCTAAGCCCCCGGCTTCCAAGCCCCAACCGGAGAGCACCGGAAGCGCCGAAGCCGGGATCGACCTTGACCAGACTCTCATAACGGCTGGTACATAAATCGGGGGCAGGTCAGCTCTTGGCGAGCAAGCGAAACAGGGGTGATGGCATGAAAGTCAGCGTGCAAGAGAGTCCCATGCGGCCGGGGACTTATCGTGTCGTCCTGCATACCGGGCGACGCGCCGCGTTCGACGAGTTTCTGCGGCACGTCGAGGAGAGCAGCACCATCACGCGGGCCGACGCGCTGGCCGTGCTCACGGCCGCCGCCGACTGGCTGCACCAACAGGCCGCCGGCGGACGCGAGGCCGACCTGGGACCGCTGGGCCGCTCGCGGCTGGGCATGAAGGGTGTCTTTGCGTCCATGCCCCAGCGAATCGAGGACGCCGACGTGACGCTCAGCATCGGCTGGGTTCTGCCGCGCGCCTTGCGGCGGGGCGTCACGCTGGCCGGCCGAAAGCTGCCGCGCGAGCGGGTGGAGCCGGCCCCCAAGCAGCCGAGCATCGCCGAAGCCCGCCGCATCCTAGCCGGTGCCGAGCCCGACCCGCACCCCGGTCGCTATACGCCGGGTGAGCCCCTGCGTCTGTACGGCGCGCGTCTGAACTACGACACGAGCCGCGCCGACGAGGGGGTGTTTCTGGTCGCCGAGGATCATAGCGTGACGCGTGTCGAGCAGGTGTTCACGAACGAGCCCAAGCAGGTCGCGTTC
>JAFGRR010000072.1 GCA_016935035.1 Phycisphaerae bacterium
AGCAACCCCTGAGGAATCTTCACTTGTCAAAGATCAACTTCACAAAATTCTTCTACTTCACACTTGACTGGCCATAGCTGGTCTCCGCGTAGGATCGCATCCGTGTGCGTGGCGGTAACAAGACAGATGCCGCGCCCACGCCCAATCGAGCGCGGCATCTCTGCCTGGATTGTACGCGTTTTCGCGATGGTCCACGAGGCGCATGTCAAGCATGTGCTTAGGGCGAACCGCGTCGGTGCCCCACCCTTGAAAGGGTGGGGCACCCCGCGATGGTCCACGAGGCGCCGCCAGTCATGTGTCTGGCGTGGATTGTGCGCATCAGTCCCCCACCCTTGAAAGGGTGGGGCACCCGGCATCTCAACGCCGGCGCGGCCGGCGTCGACCAGACAGGCGAATGCCCATCATGCCGGCGAAACACCCGATCATGCCCTCGACGATGCCGAAACCGCATACGCCGACGCCACACGGCGCCAGCGGGGCATCCTGGGCACTGTTGGAAGACTGCGCGACCGGGTCGAGCCCGTTGGGCACGCCGTCATTGTCGAGGTCAGCGTCGCAGCTATCACCCAGGCCGTCGCCGTCGTAGTCCAACTGGTCTGGGTTGGTAGAGGTCGGGCAGTTGTCGGAGGGGATGAGCTGTCCGGTCGGTCGATCGAGCAGGTCGAGTACGCCATCGCCGACGATCGTGCCCACCGCGGTCCGCGCGACGCGATACGTGCCATAGAGCGCGTCGCCTTCGTTGGCGCTGCCGTCACGTGAATCGAACGGGCCGGAAACGCCGAGATTCAGGCCGCCGACATCGTAGCCGTCACTCAGGCTGCCGTCGTTGCTGAAGTCGATGCCGAAGGCCTGCTCGATGGTTGCCTCGTTATAGCGTGTAAAGTCAGGGAAACCGTCGCCGTTGGCGTCGGGAGCTTCCAAAAACCCGTCGGCATCCTGGTCGAAGTCGAGCAGGAGCCGCTGGAACTCGGCGACCGAGGCGGGGAAGGCGGCCACACTGCTACCGGCGGCAACGAACTCGGCGCGGAGAGCGTCGAGGTCGGTCTCGTTGAAAACGCCGTCGCCGTTGGTGTCGAAACCCCAACGCGCGGGGTGCACCTGCGGCGCCGGGTCGCTGCCATCGGCCAAGCCGTCCGCGTCGGTATCAGCCAGCGTCGGGTCGGTACGCACGCCGGGCAGGATCTTGCTGACGGTGCGTGTTCGGCGAGCAATGAGATCATCAAGGCCGATGCTGAGCGTGATGAGGCTAAGCTGTTCAAGCTGACCGTCGCCGTCGAGGTCTTCGCCGTCGTCGAGCACGCCGTTGCCGTTGGCGTCTTCGTCGACCCAGGCGATGCGGGCCCAAGTGTTGACCTCGTTCCAGTCGTTGATGCCGTCGCCATCGGTGTCGGCGAGTGTTGGATCGGTGGCAACGGTCGTGGCGTAATCGGCCTGGTAGCGGCCGGAAGTCGCGGTCGTCGGGTAGCTCGTCAGGCGGAAGCCGGCGCGCTCTTCGCTGTCGCTGAGGCCGTCACCGTCGGTGTCCCAGTTGCGCGGGTCGGTCTCGCCGGCATCAACCAACCCGTTGGCGTTGGCATCCTCGACGCCGTCCAGCAGGCCATCGCGATCGCTATCGGAATCGGCCGGGTTGGTGAGCGTGGTGCGTTCGAGCTGGTCATCGAGACCATCCTCGTCGCTGTCGATGGAGGTGTCGAACGAACGCGTGTTCTCGGCGGCGATCGCGGGCGACGTGGTCTGGTCGGCACGATAGATCGTGCCGGCGGGAATCTCGAAGCCGGCCTCTTCCTCCGAACGAATCAGGCCGTCGCCGTCGATATCCGCGTTGGGATCGGACGTCGAGTTTGGCGTGGCCACGATGTTGTTGGTCTCGTTGGCCTCGGCGACACTGAGATCGTCATCGACGCGAGCCTTGACGAAGAAATTGGCGTCGGCGGCGAGGGTGGTTGGGATGTTCAGCGTGTAGGTCATCGAGTGCACGCCGACGGTCTTGTCGGCGGCGGCCGTGATTGTGCGCGTGGCGAAGAGCGAGTCACCCGCGAGGTCAGCCGTGTCAATGCTCGAGTTGCTCGACACGTAGAAACCGATCGTGAAGTCCTCACTGACCGTGTTGCTGGCCACGGTGTAATCGAAGCTAACCACGAAGTCCTGGCCGGCCGCCGTACCAGGATAAGCCAGGCGTGTCGCCGCCAGATCGACCGTATACGTCTCGGATGCCCCAAGCAGGTTGTTGACCGTGCTGGATTCGGTCACCTGGTCGGTGGGATCAAGTTGGGCAACGAGTGGCACTGTCGCACCCGCGGCGAATCCGCGGCCGGCCAACGCGCTGGCCAGGTCGATCGTCACGACATGCGAGCCAGGTGTGATGTTCTGGCCGGCGGCGCTGTAGTTCTCGAGCACCTCGCCCATTCCGCCGCCCCCGTTGTCGATGCCGACACGGATGAGGAAACTGGGAACCGCGGCCGGGCTGTTGACTGCGTACGTCACGCGAGCCACCGATGCCGTTCCACTAATGTCGGCGACCAGCGATTGCATCGCCAAATCAACGGTCAGAGCCGTGCTGCCCGAGTTGTCGTTCTCATCGGTCTCGGCGACCTGGTTGCCGTTGGTATCGAGCTGCACGACGATCTGATCGCCGTTGCGGACGTTCTGATCGAGGTTTGCGCGAATGTCGGCCAGCGCGATCGTGTGCACGCCGGGCGAGCGGTAGGCGGGGGCGGACACCTCGTACGTGCCGTATTCGGTGTCGATCGGCAGGCCGTTCAGCAGATCGCGTTCCAGCCCGTACCTGATGCGGAACGCCGGCACCGTGGACGCACCGGTGACCGAGTACGTAACAGACATCGCCGCGCTGACGGCGTCGGCGTTCACGTTGACCGACACGCCCGTCAGGTTGGTGCCGGCCGAGACGTTGAACTGGTTGGAATCATCCGTCCA
>JAFGRR010000612.1 GCA_016935035.1 Phycisphaerae bacterium
GCCGGCAATCCGCTATCGCTGGCCGCAAACCCTGACCGAACTGCAACGCCGAGCCTATTACCGCACACTGGTACCGCGCGGCGTGACACTGCTGGCGGCAATGTGGAGCGGCGGCGTCCCGGCCCGCGCCGCTGCCACCGAGGATCCCCCGCAAATCGTCACCGGCGACCTGCTCGACCTCTCCTGCGGCGGATGTCTGATCCGTGTGAACCAGGCGCAGGCGCCGCCGTGGAGTGACAATGCCACGCTTGGCGCGGAGATACAAATGCCTGACGGCCGTCAGCCGCTGGTGCTGAATGCCAACTATCGCGGGCCGCGCTACGACGGCGAAGGTCGGCTGTGTCTCGCGATCCAGTTCGTGGGTCTGGAGATGACCGCCGACGGACGGGCCCTGCTGCAACGTCTGGCCAGCAACATCCAGCGCTTCCACCGCTGGGCGGGCAGCGCCGACACATCCGGCCGACCGGAGCACGGGATCTAACGCAAGTCTACCTAACGCTGAGCGTCACGCCACCGGGCCTGACGCTTCGATGTAGCGGCCGACGCCCCGTCGGCCGCCTTTCTTTGCGCACACAATAAGACTCCGGCACGGTGACCTGACACCATACGATTCCTGAGTTCGTTCTGGCGGCGCCGGCACTATCCGAAGACGGCGGCGGCGCAGGTGACGTGCGTCTCAGCCTCGAAATCAACCGCTTGGTGATACCGGAGTACGTGGCAGGCACGTCCGGGTAGGGCGCGCAGCAACGTGTAGATGCAGCCGACGCTGCACACACGCGTCACATTCTCGCTCGCTCGCACGGTCGTGAGAAAGTCCGCGTCGCGGCGCTGCTCCAATGCATCGAGCAGCGCGCGGTCGCCCTTCTCCACCACCGCCAGGAATTCCGGCGTGCCAGGCACCGGATCGCCGAAACGCTGCCCCACGTGGCTCAGATCCGCCCCGGCGATGATCACCGTGCGACCGTCAGACTCGCGTGCAAGTTCACCGAGTGCGTCGCCAAACTCCTCCAGGCTCGGACCGTTCCCATCTAACGGTGATGTCCCGGTCGGCCCGCACGGATCGGGGCATAGTACCGGCACAATCGTGAACGCCGGCCGCGGTTGACACACTTGCAGCATGTGCACCTGCAACTCGATCGAATGCTCGCGCAGATGATCCAACTCGTGCTCGCACAGGCCAGTACCGAGCCACCGCTCCAGTTCCGCGATAAACGCCCGGTCGGTCTGCACCTGTCCCAGCGGCGTCAGAAAGTCCTTGGTGGTCGCGACCACGCCATGGCTGCGCCCGGCGTGATTTGTCCCCAGAATCACGAAGCGTGTCGCGGGCTCGGCCTCATCCAGGACGGCATAGGCGTCGGAGTAGCATGGGCCGCCGCGTGCATAATCCAGGTGCGGCGCGATGATGCCGGCGACCTCGCGCATCGGCGGCGCGCCGCCGACGTTGAGAATCTGCTCCAACTCGCCACGCAGACTGTCGGCGTCGGGCCACTGCGCCCGGTTGTCGCGTGCCGCGGCAGCGCGATACGCCGCCACGTGCTCGGCGTAGATCATGTTGAACCGCTCGTTGTCGAGCATGACGGCGTCGTCGAGCGCCTCGATCAGCCGCAGAATTTGTTCAGCCGGCAGCTTGGTCCCGAACTGACGCTCGAAGGCCTCTTCGATGTCAGCGACCGTGTGCGCCCCGTCGAGGTGCGCGAGTACGAAATAGCCCGGCAGCGAAACGGAGACCGACTGCGGCGAAATACCGGCCTGATCGTGCAGCGCGAAACGCGTCTGCCCCTCGCCGTCGTTGAACGGCACGACGTCTAGCGGGCGCAACGCCGGTCGCGTGGGATCACTCCGCATCGTCGGCCGTCCTTTCCAGGGGCACCTCGCAGGCCCAGCGCGTGCGCGAGCCCCAGAACAAGTGTACACCGGGCCGCGACAGTGGTTCGTGAAAAACGTAGCGCAGCCGCGTGATTCCTGCCTCATCCTGCTCGATAAGCTGCACGGTGAAGTCTTTGCATTGCAGCGGCTCGGCAATCTTCTTCGGCAACGGCACGCCCGTTGACTCGCTGATCAGCGAACCCGACGGCCCTGAGAAGTAGCGGTCGCCCGATATGGCGATCTCCACGGTCCGATCGTCGATAATCGTCAGTTCCGACGGCGTCGCCACGCCCAACAGCCGTGGTGCCCAGTTCAATGGCACGACGCGCAGATTATCGATGCCGGTCTGTCGGCGTACGGCGAGCTGCGCGTAGTGTGCGATCAGCGGCAGATTGGCGACGTAAAGCGTGTCGCCGGCATGCAAACCGCTCGGCGCCGTGGCCAGTTCGTCCGCCACGCGGCTCTCGACACTCTGCGCCGTGTCGAGCGCGAAGTACGTATACGTGTGATCCAGTAATGTGAATAGCACCAGACACAATGTGATGGCGAGCCCGGGCAGAAATCGGCGACGATGCCGGACTGCTTCGCCAACGCGTCCGCCCAGCACCTCCAACAGCCCGGCCATGATGATCGCCCAGCCGACGCCGGGCAGATACAGATGGTGCGGCGACTCAAACGCCGGCAATACCGGCAGCATGAACATCGCGAGCCACGCCGCCCCAAGCAGTCCCGAATGCCGCTTGCGGTGCTGCCACGCCAACAGGAGGATCATGGCCAGAATCAACGCGTAACCCGCGTAGAACACCAGCGCCTGCTCGCGCAGATACGGCAACCCGCCGATCGGCACCACCGCGACCAGGAAGAACTCGCCCAGCAGGTAGTACCCAAACTTGTCGAACACGAATCGCACAAAACCCGGGTCGGTCGGTGGATACACGTACGGCCGCGGCGGTAACGCGGCGCCGCTCAGGTAATACGCCCGCACCCCGAGATATCCAACGGCAATGACTCCGAGCAATCCGAGCAACCACAATGCCGGCCGGCCGCGCTTCTGCCGCCAATGCACGAACTCGCCAACGGCCACGACGGCCGGCAGCATGATCGCATTCTCGCGACAACCCAGTGCCGCGACGAAAAACGCACACGCCGCCACCAGCCACCAGAACGAGCGTCTGGCCGCCCCCTCAATCACCGGCGTCGCGTATTCGCGCCAGCCGCGATAGTGCGCGATGCACAACACCGCCGCCAGCGAAAACGTCGTGACCATCAGCTCGCTTTGGCACGCGATCCACTGCACTGTCGCGACGTTGCCGGGATGAATCGCGAACAGCGTAGTCAGCAACCACGCGCGCAGTGGCGGCACTTCCAGCCGCCGCAACAGCGCCAGCAGCAGCAGGCATGCCGCCATGTGCCAGCCGAATGACACGACGTGCATCGCTGTCGCATTCCAGCCGACCAGCGTGTATGCCAGCTTCATCAGGCCGAAGGCCATCGGGCGGAAGAAGCGCAGCGTCGTCTCAGGCAGCCACCACAGGTCGATGATGCCGCCGACGAGTTCGAGCCGGCAGGCATCCACCAAACCGCGCAGCGACCAGCCACACTCGCGCAACTGGTTGAAGTGCGCGAAGTCGTCCATGAAAAGCCCGTGGCGCAGCGCCCCGCCGTGGATGACGGCCGTGACGGCGCCGAACGCCAATGCGGCCAGGATGTAATAACGCCGTGGCGAACGAGATGGCGAGCTGCTGGACATCAGGTGGCCCGTTCCGGCGCGGCGGGCGAGATTCGGGCATCAGGTGCCGCGGCTGTCGATGGCGAGCCCTCGCTACCGTTTTCCTCGAACGCCTCCAGTTCGTCCCCGCGCGGAACGTGCGCCCCGAGCAGCGGTACCAGTCCGCCGGGCAACGCCCAGATGAGTTGTGTCAGCCGAGCCGCCAGCGCCAGCGCGAACGCCTGCGAGTCGGAATTGCCTAGCGCCGGCCCGGTGAAGAACCAGATGAACGCCGCTTCCATCACGCCGAAGCCCTGCGGCGGCGAAAACGGAATGGCGGCGATCATGAACCCGATCGGGATGAAGATCATGTAGTGCAGGAACTCGCCCTTCATGCCGAGTGCCTGGGCCATGATGAACGCGCTGACGTAACACATGCCTTGCAGCACAAACGTCAGCAACAGCGAGCCGATCACGAGGCGTTTGTGCTGCCACATCGCTAACACTGATCGCCCTATCCGCAGCAACTGCCCCGACGCCGGCAGCCTCTCCACCAACTCGCGCAATCGCAACAGCGTGCGGATGCGCGGATTGAAGACCACGATGGCCCCGAAAATCATGCCTGTGCCGACGGCAGCCGGCAGCAACACGACCCAACCGAGCTGCGCGCCGACCTGGTTCCAGCGGATCAGGATCATCATGCTGGCCAGCATGACGTTGCCCAGCAGGCCCATGCCGCGATCGAGAAAGACGGTTGTCACCGCCTCGGTCTTGCGGTGGGTATATTGCGAAAGGTAGTAGGCCTTGATCAGATCGCCGCCGGTCATGCCCGGCAGCGCGAAGTTGAAGAAGTTCCCGACGTACGTCAGCTTGACCGCCGGCCAGTACTTGAGGTGTACGTCCTGGATTCGCAGCATTAGCGCCAGCCGCCACGACAGCAGCAACCACGCCGGCCCGAAGAGTATCAGCGCCAGCACTGCGTACATCAGATTCATGTGTTTAACGACGCTGCGAATGCCGTATTGAATCGCCGGCACTTCCGGATTGTCTTTCATCCGCACAACGGCATCGAGCCCGACAGTCTCCTCTTTGCCGTCGCGCATGATGACCAGCCCGGTGCGGTGATGGGCGTCGTCGAAATGCTCTTCGACCACGCGCACCAGCGTGTTCTCGGCGTCATTCAGCGCGACATAGTCGTACCACTTGACGCTGTAGTAGAGGAACACGACCGCGGCGACCAACAGGCCGTAACGCAGCACGTTCAGAATCCAGCCAAAACGCTTCTTCTGTTTCACAACTGCTCCAGCGCCGGCGACCGCCGCTATCGCGGAGTCACCGCCAGCGTCTCAGAGACGATCTTGCCATCGCCCAGCACGATCTGGTCAACCTGCTCAAGACCAGCCGCCTTCAACTCGGCTGCCCATTCCGGCATTACCACGTCCGCGAACCCGTACGTGCCGCGCAGCCGCTCAATCTCGGCCCAAGAAAATACCACATGTGTCACGTTTCGGGTACGGAGCCAGTCGACGCATTCGACCGGCGTCGCGCCCGTGGCCGCGAAAAGCAGCCACGGATCACGGCTGAACACCACCGTATAGTGAATCTTGCGTGTGATATAGAATCCCCGCGCATCACCGACCAGCCAGACGTACGCGTCCGGCGGCGTGAGGGTGTTCACCGGGTGCCCCTGCACGAGGGTCTGCGTCGCATCGACGTACGCTTCGAACGGCACCTGATCCTTGCCGACACGCTGCTCACGCTGAAGCATGCCCCACAGGAATGAACCGTTCAGCAATGCGCCGATCACGACCACCAGCAAGACCGGCACGCGCAGCAGACGCGGCGGTTCGGTTGTCGCGGTGTCGAAGAGCGACTGGCCGCGCGGATTCCACTCCAGCAATCCTCCCGCCAGTAGCCCCAGCGGAACCACCAACGGCATCGCGAAACGCCCCGGCATGTGCGTCATGGCCGCCCAGACACCGCCGATCAGCACCGCCCAAACCAGCAGCAGCCACGCGCGCCGATCACGCCGGGCCAGGAAACCGCCAAGCGCCAGCACGAAAAGCGCCGAACCGAACATGTGCGATTCGAACAGTTCGTGCCAGCCGATACCCAAACGCCCCACCAGCCCTGCCGACTCCGGCGGCAAATGATGTCCGCGATCCCACTGTGCCGCTTGGTCGGCGGTCCATTGCGTCGTCGGGAATACGTTGCAGGCGAACGGAAGAACCGGGTTCCCGGTAAAGACAGCATTACGAATCAGCCATGGGCATACGGCCGCGAATACACCGATTGCGTAAGGCAGTAGGCGTTGCCAGAGTTGGCGTTCGGTGGCGACGGACACGAACAGATAGGCCAGCCCCAGACCAAGTGCGACAATCACGAGTGCGGTGTATTTGCAGCCCCCCGCCAATCCGGCGCACAGCCCCGCCGCCAGCAGCGCCCGCCACCCGAGCGCGTATCGCGCATTGCCGAGATGATCCAGCAACACGCCGCACGCCACCGCCGCGAAGAACAGCATCCCGAGTTCGACATACGCCAGGCACCCGACATAGGCCAACCACGGCACGGTGCCGGTGGTAACGACGGTGGCGATGCGCGGCCAGCCCGGCCTGGACCATGCCGCCATCGCCAACATCAACAGAACGCCCATGAGCCCGTGGAATAGCTGCGCCGGAATCGCCGCCGCATGCGCGTCGCCGACCAGGTGCATCAGCAGCAGATAGTGGATCTCAACCTGCTGTGGAAAGGACGCGTAGACGTTGTGCGACAGAAACGTGATGCGGCCGGCGTCAAAGTACTCCCGCGGTACCTGGAGATGGTACTCAAGCA
>JAFGRR010000613.1 GCA_016935035.1 Phycisphaerae bacterium
CCCAGATAAGCCTTGCGATAAGCCTCCAGCGCATCCCCCTCCACCGCCACCCCGCAAGCATTCGTGTGCTTGATGAAGCAGACTGTGTTGGAGGCACCTGAAGTCGTCTCACGCGTCAACTCCGCGCAGAGCGCCAGTGCGGCGCTGGCGTCAGCGTAGTTATTGAAGGACATCTCGCCCTGGATCGGATTGGCCCCCGCGAGATCCTGGGGGCTATGCTCGCGGGCGCCGGCATCCATGCGGTAATACACACCCGCTCGCTGGTGAGGGTTTTCGCCATAGCGTAGTGGCCCCGAGAGGCCAACGGTGAGATCGACGTAGCCGGGTAGCGCGTCGGCGGATTCCTCTTCCGAGTCGTCGTCGAATTCGTATATGTCGCGTCCCAAGTACTCACTGACCGCCATGTCATAGGAACATGTGTCTGCAAACACGCTGTCGGCCATTTCGCGCCGCAGTGCTTCGTGAACTCGTCCTTCGTGCCGCAGTTCCGCCAGACAACGATCCTGCATGCTCTCGTCCGCGATCGCGACCACATGCCTGTGATTCTTCGCCGCCGCCCGCAGCAAACACGGCCCCCCAATGTCAATCATCTCGATCGCCTGCGCAAACTTGCAGTTGGGGTCTTCGACCGTCTTCTCAAACGGGTACAGGTTCACCACCACCATGTCGATCGGCTCGATGCCCTGCTCCGCGAGTTGGCGCATGTGCTCGGGATTGTCGCGATTGGCCAGAATCGCCGCGTGAATCTTCGGGTGCAGCGTCTTCACGCGCCCGTCCATCATCTCGGGAAAGCCGGTCACATCCTCGACCAGCGTGACCGGAATGCCGGCGTCCTTCAGCGTGCGGGCCGTTCCGCCGGTGGAGATGATCTCGACGCCGAACTCCTCAGCGAGCGCCTTTGCGAATTCAACGATGCCGGTCTTGTCATAGACGCTGATCAGCGCCCGCCTGACTTCACATTGCTTGGGCATGTGCCTGTCCGGTTGTTGCTTGAGGTTGTCGGTCGGTTTCCTGAGTACCAGGCGCGCATGTTAGACGCTCAGCGTACGGATTGCATTCGCGACCCCCCGCAAACGCCCGCCGATACGTGCAGGCGTCCCCCACGACGAGGAGCCCCGGACTTCAGTCCGGACGGTTCAACAACTGCTGCTGGCCCACCCCTCGCAACGCAGCCCCCAGCATCGCCCCCCGATGCGGCCTATTCCTCTTCCTTCTTGGTCTCCGCCGGCGTCCACTCTTTCGAGATCTTGGACTTCCCGCCAACGGGCTTGCCCTTGAGCGAGCTTTCGAGCGAAACAGCCTCGGCCTCCTCGGCAGTGGGCTCTTCCGCGACCGGGGGCTCCGCTTCGACCGGCGGCTCGGCCTCGGGCTTGGTCCTCTTCAGCAGCGCCTGGACGACCGCCTCGCTACGTGGGAACGGAACATCAGCCGCCCGGGCACAGAACACTCGCCCATAGCGATCCGCCAGGACGAACCCTGGCGCATCGACCATCGGCTCAGCCATTGTGAATCCCGACGCCGGCATGTCGCCGATCGGCTTGCCGTCATCTAGCCCGACCACCGAGATCATCCCGTCATACGTCAGAACAAAGGCACGCTTGTCGTCGAGCGTCAGGAAATGCCGGCCGCGCCGCAGCTTCCAGCGCAGCCGTTCGTCCTCGACCTCGGTACGAAGGTCGACCGCGACGATTCCATCGTCCGCACAGTACTGAAACGCCGCATCCTCGGTCAGCACAGGCACTTCGTGCAGCGGCCCCGAGAAGCGTGCCCGCCACAGCAGCGTGCCGTCCTTCAGCGAATAGCGCCACAGCGACTGGTCGGTGCTGGGGACATAGACACCGCTCTTGTCCGCGACAACGCCGGCAGTACCGCTGGCCAGCATCTTGGGGAAGTGCTGCCATTTGGCCTTGCGCTCGACCGCGTCCGCCGCCACAACCTCGCCCTGTGTCGTAGTCAGGAACAGCGTCAAATCCTGAATCGCCATGGCGCCAGCCGCCGGGGCGTCGGTCATGAACTTGTTGGTCTGCTGCTGCGTCTCGGCCTCGAAGGTGTAGCAGCGTGCGTCATTGCCGGCCAGGAAATAGTTGGTCCCGTCAGTGACGATGCCGGAAACGGCCGTGAAGCGAAGATCGTGCTGAAAGACGCCGTCGCCGCTCAGGCGGTCATACGCTGTCACCTGCCGTGGCGTGGCGAAAACAACGTTCGGTCCGATGTGGCAGGGTCTCGTCAGGCGGTGGCCGAGGGTTGTGACCTGTCTCATCCAGCGCAGGCAGCCCGTGGGGGCATGAATGGCGAAGACGCAGCCATCCTGCGTGCAAACGTACACCTGGTCGCCGACCAGGTAGGCGTCGAGAACGGTCTGGTCGGGGCCGAGGGGCACGCGCAACTGCCAGAACGGTGCCAGTCCGGCATCGCGGAGCGGCCCGCTCGGAACGTAGTCGGCGGCGGCCGCGGTCGCCCCTGTCATGACAACGGCCAACAAAACCAGGGAAACGCGTTGCAGAAGCATGGGGTGAATCCTGTGTGGCCGGTCGGCAATGCCGGCGGGTAAACACAAGCATCAGGGCCGGCGCACGCCCAGGCCGGTCAGGCTGTCAGCCTAGTCAGACGCCGGTAATTCGTCAACACGGGGCTCCGCCGCTTGCATCCTGCGCGGGGGGCTCCTATCTTCTGCATAGACATGAGACTCTAAACGGAAGAGCGGCTCACGGAGGGGCCGTTTGCCGGGTGCGCATGCACATTTGAAATGCAAGGAGATCAGAATGAATCGGGCGCGGAGATTCGCGGGGTTAGCTGTAGTGCTGGCTGTCATCATGACCGGGGTTGGTTGCAACGATCCAAGAGACCAACAGATTATCGCATTGCAGGAGCAGAACGACGACCTGAGCCGTCAGAACGCCGACCTGCTCAATCGACTGAACGAGTGCATGAACAACACGGACGCGCAGCGGGCCCGCATCCTTGATCTGCAGGCGCGCCTCGCCAACGCGCAGAGCCAGCCGGTCACGATTCAGCAGCCGGCCCAGGCCGAGGGTTGGACGCGCGAGGGTGGCGTTGATTCCATCACCTTTGGCGCCGACATTCTGTTTGACCCGGGCCGCGACGCGCTCACCAGCCCCGGCCGCGCCAAGCTCAACGAGATCGCGGGCCAGATTCGCTCCACTTACATGGACCGCGAGATCTGGATCGTCGGCCACACCGACAGCGACCCGATCCGGTACTCCAAGGCCAAGTACCAGGACAACCTCGACCTGAGCCTGAACCGGGCCGCCACGGTCTTCCGCGAGATGCAAAGCCTGGGCTTGGAACCTACGCAGCTCGTTGCCGCCGGCCAGGGAGAATTCAAGCCCGTCGCCAGCAACAGCGACAAGGCCGGCAAGGCCCAGAATCGCCGTGTCGAGATCATGGCTATCGTAAAGCCGAGGTAGCCGCCGGTTGCTGTTGCCTTGAAGGCCCTCGCGGGCCGCGCCGGCGCGCCGGGCGGGCGCGCCGGCGCGGTTCGATGCGCTGCCGCTGGGATGATTGCGCCATGCATATTCTGCCCGCGATTGATCTGCTCGATGGTCGTTGCGTGCGTCTGCTTCAGGGCCGCTACGACCGCGTGATCGAATACGAGGACGACCCAATCGCCGTCGCTACGCGTTTCCGCAATGCCGGCGCCACCTGGACCCACGTCATCGACCTCGACGGCGCGCGACAGGGCCAGTTTTCCAGCCTCGAAGCGCTGACGCGCATCGTTAAAGAAACGGGTTTGCACGTGCAGTTCGGC
Source organism: Phycisphaerae bacterium (assembly GCA_016935035.1). Taxonomy (GTDB): domain Bacteria; phylum Planctomycetota; class Phycisphaerae; order UBA1845; family Fen-1342; genus JAFGRR01. The sequence goes on from JAFGRR010000613.1 coordinate 3,770, forward strand.
GGGGGCGTGCGCGACGAACGGGCCATCCAGGCCGCACTTGATGCCGGCGCCGAACGCGTCATCGTCGGCACCCGGGCCCTCGAGGACTGGGAGTGGTTCAGCTCGGTCGCGCACCAGGAAGAGTGGAAAGACCGCATCGCGCTGGGGCTCGACGCCCGGCTGGGCAAGCTCGCCATTCGCGGCTGGACACAGGAGACCGGCAAGTCGGCGCTCTCTGTCGCCGACGCGGTCGCCGGCTGGCCGCTCTCCACGATCGTCTATACCGACATTGCCCGCGACGGACTCCTGCTGGGCCCCAACCTCAAGGCCGTCCGCGCCATCGCCGGCACGTCCACCGTCCCGGTCATTTCCTGCGGCGGCGTGACCGACCTCGACGACGTACGTCGGCTGATTGAGCTGGACCTGGCCGGCATCGTGATCGGCCGGGCACTCTACGAGAAGGCCCTAGACCTCAAAGAAGTACTCG
>JAFGRR010000614.1 GCA_016935035.1 Phycisphaerae bacterium
GGTGGCGGCGAAGCGTGTGTGGCCTAATGTTCCAGTGACGGTGCGGTTTTGTGGGCTGGTCAGCAGTTGTGCCGAGATCATATCGCCGACCGGTGCAGGGCGGCCGTTCTGGGATCGCGTTTCGCAGGCCGGCGTGACGTGGACCGAGCGGCGCGCGATGCGCGTCGCCGACCGCATACTCGTGCCGACGCCCGAGCACGTCGAGGAACTCGCAGAATTCGAGCCGTGCACGCGTGAACGCACGGTAGTTTGTCCCGAGGGCAGCAAAGCACTCGACTTCGATCATGAAGGTCGTCGGCGAATTCGGGCGGAGCTTGGTCTTAGCCGAACGGCGTTTATCGTTGCTGCCGTGGGAACGTGTGATCGCAACAAGGCTTTCGATCACGCCATCCGCGAGTTAGCGCACACGCCCGAGGGCGTGCACCTGGTCGTCATCGGCGACGGTCCCGAGCGCGAACCGCTGAACCAGTTGATTCAGAGGGAAGGTGTCTCGGCACGCGCGAAACTCGTTGGCCGGCAAAGCGACATGGCCGCGTGGCTTTCGGCCGCTGATTGTGTGGCGTCGACGAGCATGTATGACACGTTTCCAAACGTGATTCGCGAGGCGATGAGCTGCGGGCGGCCGGTACTGGTGCCGCGGCACGACCCGCCGCGTGTGCGCGCGGGTATTGCCGGCATAATCGCGCGCGAGGGTGGTGGGTTGCTTTACGATCGTCTGTCGGCGGGGGCGCTGACGTCGGCGATCAACGAGTTGGCCGGCGACAGACAGCGTACGGAGCGATTGGGGGCCGTGGCGCGGCGAGTTGCCGAACGCGTGTTTGACTGGGGTGCGACGGTCAGGCAAGTCCGCAGCGTAGCAGGGCTTGAACCGGATACGACCACTCCCAACGCTTGCGACCGTACGGTGACGCGGCCAGCGACAGAAGACCGTGCCGCGCCGCGAGAGCATAGCGACGCTCGCTAAAAGCTCGATCTCGTATGATCGCGTGGGCGCGGACCAATCCATCGCGCCACAGCCGCCGACAATCAGGCCGGCGGATCAATTCCGCTTCCAGCAACCGTCGGGCGCGAATCTCCGCCCGCATCATCGCATACCAGTCGCGTGACAGGGCTCCCGGCGTGTCCGCGTCGTATGTCGCCACATGGGCGTCCGTGTACACGCCTGGCCCGCGACACGCCAGCCGCGCCCAAAGGTGATAATCCTCGATCCGCCGGAGTCCCGCGTAAAAGAGGCCGACCTCGTCGATATACCGGCGGCGTACGAGCAGCATCGGCACGCTGAGGAAGTTCTCGCGGAAGAGGTGCGGCGCGAAATCAGCCGGCTGGTCCAGTGGCATATCAGGGATCGGACGCTGCTTCAGGCCACCGTCGGTGAATCGTCCGAAGGCGCGGCCAGCGGTGAACACCACGTCGGGCCAGTTGCGCAGTACCCCTAGCTGGTGCTCGATCTTGGTGGGTTCCCACTCGTCGTCGTCGTCGAGAAACGCCGCGAATTCGTTGCGGCTGGCGCGCAGCCCGGTGTTACGGGCCGCCGCTAGCCCCCCGTTGAGTCGACGGATGTAAGTGATCGCGCCGTTGTAGGTCGCCGCGACTTCGGGGGTACTGTCCCGGCTGCCATCATCGACGATGACGATATCGCACGCGTCGGCGGCGGTCTGGTTCAACACGCTCTGAATCGCGCGCGGCAGGAGATGCGCGCGGTTGTAGGTTGGGATGACAACGGTGACGCGGCCGTTTCCGTGCGTTCCAGCAGCGCCGCGGTTGCTCGTTCGCGCAGGCGTGTTTCCAGAGAGGGATCGATGCGCGGCCGGGGCACTTCGGCTTGAAGGAGCACTGCTCAAGAGCAGTGGTACACTGGGGCGGCGCGGATGAGAGAACACTGCCCGCGCGGCCGCATCGATGCACAGACCCCACTCCCAGCGTGCCCGTTCGCGCGGCCCGTGTCGGAGCGCGAGCAGCGCGTAGCGGGCGGCGGCGGCGTAGTCATGATCTCGATAAGCCCGATCGCGCAGCCAGGTCAGATTGCGAGCCATGCCTCGGCGCCAGGCGGCGCGGCAGTCCGGACGCCGTCGCAACTCGCGACGCAGCAGATGCAGCGCCTGAACCGTGTAGCGCACCTGTGACGGCTCGTCCATGGAGAGACTGTGTTGCGCGTCGACCGCGAACGTGGCGAGGTGGTGATCGAGATAGACGACCGGACCGCGACACGCCAGTCGGACCCACAAGTCGTAATCCTGCGACCGACGCAGGTGTGGCCGGAACAGGCCGGTCTCAGTCAGCACGGCGGTCCGTAGCATGATCGTCGGCGTCGGCACAAAGTTGCGCTCAAAGAGTCGCGCCGCAATATCCGTGGCGCGGTCGCGGTCGATCGCCGGCGGCTGCGGGGCGGCAAACGTGCCATCGGGGAAGCTCTTCAGCGAGAGCCCGGAGACGAAGACCGCCTGCGGCCAGCGGCGCATGGCGTCAATCTGGCGCTGAGTCTTGTCGGGTTGCCACCAGTCGTCGGAATCGAGGAGGGCCGTGAACTCATTGTGCACGGCACGCAGCCCGGTGTTGCGTGCCGCGCCGGCACCGCTGTTGGGCTGCCACAGGTAGCGTACGCGGCCGTTGAAGCCGGCCACGACGCTTGCGGTATTATCCGTGCTGCCGTCGTCAACCACGACGATGTCGCAGCGGTCGGCGACACTTTGCGCGAGAACGCTGTTGATCGCGCGCGGCAGAGTATCGGCCCGATTGTAGGTGGGTATGACGACGCTGACGCGCCCGTTGCGGGTGACGCTGGCGCAATTCATGCATGTTCGCCTGTGTTCCAAGACGATCCTAGCCGGCTAGTCGCGTCGTTCGCCGATGGGATTCGGCATACGTTATGCTCGCGCTATCGGACTACCATGCCTGATTCTTGAGGTCGCCGGGATGTTGTGCCTGCGGCGCGAGAAGCGCCAGACGGATCACACATCAAGCATGCCTGCGCCGGGGCCCGATATTTACAAGAGGAAGACAGATACTCGCGGTGTCAGCGTCGTCGCCGGTGCGACGCGTGAGGGACACCGCGTACACGTTTGTTGAGACAGAGCACTTGTCGTTGAACGTCGCCGAAGCTCGGTTTATCGCGGACGCCGGCGTGGAGACTGCGCCCGGGGGCGGGAGTCGGGTTGTCACGGTGATTCGGCCGCGACGCGGCTGGCGGGGCGTGGATTTTGGCGAGTTGTGGCGTCAGCGCGGGCTGTTGTACTACCTGGTGTGGCGTGACATCAAGGTGCGCTACAAGCAGACAGTAATCGGGGCCGGCTGGGCGGTGTTGCAGCCGTTCTGCTCGATGGTGATTTTCTCGATCATCTTCGGCTCGTTCGCGGGGATCCCGTCGGACGGGGCACCCTACCCGCTGTTTGTGTACGCCGGTCTCTTGCCGTGGCTGCTCTTCGCGAACGCAGTATCGACGGCGAGCCAGAGCCTGGTTGGTCAGGCCCACCTGGTAAAGAAAGTGTACTTCCCCAGGCTGTACGTACCGGCGGCGAACATCGGGTTGGGGTTGGTGGATTTCACGCTGAGCCTGTGCGTTTACGCGGGCATCATGCTGTGGTTTGCCTATCCGCCCGGGTGGGGCGTGCTGCTATTGCCGCTGCTCGTGTTAATGACGGTGCTGGCGGCGCTGGGCACGGGCGTGTTGTTGGCGGGGATCACCGTGGTTTATCGCGACTTTCGGTTCGTGGTACCGTTCATGGTGCAGGTCTGGATGTACCTGAGCCCGGTTGTTTACCCGCTGACGATCGTTCCCGAGCGCTACCACTGGATTGTCCGTTTGAATCCACTCGTGGGCATCATCGGCGGCTTTCGCAGCGCATTGTTGAACCAGCCGATGGACTGGGCCGCGCTGGGCAGCGCGGCTGTGGTGACGATCGTCCTGTTAATCGTTGGTCTGGCGACGTTCCGGCGTGCGGAGCGGCGTTTCGCTGATATTGCGTGAGCTGATGTTCGAACCCGCCATCGTTACGGAGAACCTTGGCAAACAGTACTCACTGGGGCTGCGCGATCAGTCCCAGCGTTCGCTGGCCGAGGGCATCATGCACGCGCTGGCGGCGCCATATCGTCGCTTTCAACAGTTGCGCGGCTACGGCCAGGGTGACGACCGCTTCTGGGCTGTGCGTGACGTATCGTTTTCGGTGCGGCCCGGCGAAGTCGTGGGGATCATCGGCCGCAACGGCAGCGGCAAATCCACGCTGCTCAAGATGCTCAGCCGTATCACGGAGCCGACGGAGGGCATGGCACGGCTGCGTGGACGCGTGGCGAGTCTGCTGGAGGTTGGCACCGGCTTTCATCCCGAACTGACCGGGCGCGAGAACATCTACCTCAACGGCGCGATCCTGGGGATGA